>NZ_JBQQBW010000114.1:0-20339 GCF_052245415.1 Streptomyces sp. 8N706
CTGTGCCCGGCTGCTGCCGCGCCCGGAGAGCGCCCCCAGCAGAAGGGCGCGGGTGGCGGAGGACTGCTCGACGGCGCGGCCGAGCGAGGGCAGCGCTTCGGCGGGGCCGCCGGAGGCGCGCGGGGGCACCCTGCGGGCGAGGTCGGCGGAGACGGCGTGCAGGGCCTGTACGGCCTCGGTGTAGGCGTCGAACGTCTCGGCCGCCGAGCCCCGGCCGGACAGTGCCTCCTGGCGCATCTTCGGGAGGGTGTCGAGCGTCTTCCGCAGGTCGGCCGGCGCCTCGGGCCGGATCTCCGCCAGCTGCCGGTCGACGCGGGCGCGACGGCTCTCGGAGACCCCCGCGGCACCGGAGGCGGTGGTGCGGCCGGCGGCGACGAACTCCGTCATCGTGTCGCGCTCGTCGGCGATGGAGTGGGCGAGGGCGACGGCCTGCCCGTTCAGCTCGGAGAGCGTGACGAGTCGTTGGGACTCCGTGAGGTCCTGGGAGGGCCCGGCGATCCCGGGCGCGGCCGCCGCCAGGACGGCGATGCCCACCACGGCCACTGACGCGACCAGGCGGTTGCGGACCCGCACCGTGCGCTCCGGCGCGGGATCCGTCACACCTCTCGCAGCGCTCTTCGGTCCACGTTCGTTGCCCCGAGGCCACATTTTCTGCACCGGTGCTCGCAATCTGTACTCGTCTGCCCATGGCCGAGGTGACGACAGTTCACTGGTGGGCCTGTTGCGCGCGGAGCGCGACAGAGCGTCCACCCCCCACCCCTTGGTACGAAATCGACCATTCCAGTACCGGTGGGGACGAGGCATCCATCGCCCGGCTGGCCACCCGAACGAGTGAACATCACTCCCGAGTTGAGGAACAACTCCTTCGACGCGCTGTCCAACGCGATCTGCGTACGCCGGGTTGGAAAACGTCACAGGGGTTTGGCAGGATGCCCGCCCGCAGCTTTCGGAGGAGGCAATTCCGGTGGAATTCCGGCGGCATGCACAGGGGGCTCACCTATTACCCCGCAGGTCAGAGGCGTTCGACCAGCACTGTCCCGCTGTCCGGGCAGACTGATCCCATGCGCATCGACCTCACCACCGACCCCGGGGACCCCCAACGCCCCAACGAGGACTACGTATCGGTGGGCCTACCAGCGTCGGGACAGGGAGGGGTGCTCGTCCTGCTGGACGGGGTGACCCCGCCGGCGGGAGATGCCGGATGCGTCCACGGAGTGCCCTGGTTCACCACCCGGCTCGGTGGAGCAATGCTCGAACTGTCCGCTTCGCGGCGGGATATGCCCCTGCCGGACTGCCTCGCGGAAGCAATTGGGCGCACCGCGGAGGCCCATGCGACCACGTGTGACCTTTCTCACGTACGGACTCCCCAGGCGACCGTGGTGGCGGCGCGCTGGGACGGCCGGTCGGTGGAGCATCTGGTGCTTTCCGACTCCGTACTGCTGGTCGAGAAGATGGACGGCACGGTCGAAGCCGTCCTCGACGACCGGCTCGCCCGACTGCCCGAGGCCGTACGGGCGATGCGTGACGCCGTACGGGCACTGCCCCGCGGCTCGGCCGAAAGGACGGCGGCGGGCGAGGAGTACGGCCGGGCGGTCGAGGCGCTGCGCAACGCCCGGGACGCGGAAGGGGCATTCGCGGCGGACGGGGCCTTCTTCACGGCGGCGGCCGATCCGGACGTGGCCCGTCTTGCCGTATCGGGCACCTCGGACCGATCGGACGTACGGGCCCTGGCAGCGCTGACGGACGGTGCCGCGCGCTGGGTCGAGGTCTTCCACGAGGGCGACTGGAAGGCCTGCTTCGAGCTGCTCCGCAGCGAGGGGGCGCGATCTCTGATCGCCCGGGTCCGGGCGGCGGAGGCGGCCGATCCGCAGGGGACGGCCTTCCCGCGCGGCAAGCCGCGGGACGACGCGTCGGCGGTGCTCGCCGAGTTCTGACCGGGGTGGGGCGACGGGCTCTCGTACGGCCCGCGCTGTACGGCGCGGCTGTGGGCGAACTGCCGAGCGGCGCCCATGGATGATCACCCCGGACGGTCACGCTCGCGGCGGGTCCGCTCACCGGTGGGCGTCGGTGCGAACGACACCCCGCATCGGCGGGCGGCGGTCGCCCGGTCGGTGACCATCACCTCGCCGGGGTGAACAGGCCCCCCTGGCATCCCGTGATGCGGCTCTTGCGACAATTCCTCCGGGGATGACGCGCGTTGGCGAAGCTCAGCCCTCCCCTTCGGTCAGCAGGGAAGAAGAAGAGGAGTGGGCGGCATGGGCAGCAAGCTGGGGGCTTTCACAGGTGACGAGGCGCGGTCCCGCTTTCTGGACACCTACGACCGGGCGATGCGGCTGTGGCCACAGCCGTATGACGAGCAGGACGTGGAGACGAGCTTCGGCTCCACCCGCGTCTACGGATACGGCACGGGCGACGGCATACCGGTGGTGCTGTTGCCCGGCACCGGAGCCACCCCCGCCATGTGGGCTCCCCATGTCACGGCGTTGAGTGCGCACCGGCGCGTGCTCTCCATGGACGTCCTCGGAGAGCCCGGGCGCAGCGTCCAGACCACCCCCTTCCGGCGTACGGAGGACGTGGTCAGCTGGCTCGACGCAGTCCTCGCGGGCATCGGCCCGGACGAGGTCCACCTCGTCGGCGCGTCCTACGGCGGCTGGATGGCGCTGAACATGGCCGTGCACACACCCGGCCGTATCGCCTCGGTCAGTCTTCTCGACCCGGCCCGTGCACTCGCACCGTTCAAGCCGGGTTTCGTGCCCGGCGCGATTCTGGCGATGGTGAGCGGCTCCGACAGCTTCCGGCGGCGGCACTTCGACTTTCTGATAGGTGACGTGGGCGAGCCTCACGAGATCGGCGAACGGAAGATGGACGTCCTGCTGTCGGGCATGAGGCACTACCGGAACCGACCGCTGCCACCGCAGAGCGTCGGCGACGACGAGCTGCGCTCGGTCACGGCCCCCGCTCTGGTCCTCCTGGGCGAGCGCAGCCCCGTCCATGACTCACGGCGCGCCCTGGCCCGCGTACGGGAGTTCATGCCCGCGGCCCAGGCGGAGATCGTTCCGGGTGCACGGCACGGGGTGCCCATGGACGTGATCAACACGCGCGTGCCCGAGTTCATCGCCACGGTGGAGGCCGCGACCACGCAGTGACCCGGCCGACCCGGCACGTCCGCCCGCCTCGGCCGGCTCGGTTCAGGCTGCCGGACAACCGCAACGACTCTGCACCGCCTCCTCGGAGTCCGGATCGAGGGTTCAGATCGTGACCGGCAGCGCCGCGAGCGCCCGGGAGCGGAACGCCCGTATCCCGCGCCCCGTTTCTCGCCACGGACCGCCGAACGGCGTCACTCCTCCGCCTCGCCCGTGTGGTTCAAGCGGTTGAGCAGCCGGGCCAGTTCGGCGATCTCTCCACGGTCCCAGGTGGCGAGCTTACGGACGTACCGCTCGCGGCGCGCGGTGCGGACGGCCGAGAAGCGGGTGCGGCCCTCCTCGGTGAGGTCGACCAGGGACGCCCGGCCGTCGGCGGGGTCCGGTTCACGGGTGACCAGGCCCAGATCCTCCAGCGCCCGCAGCTGTCGGCTCATCGTCGCCTTGCCGACACCGAAATAGCCCGCGAGGTCGGTGGCCCGCTGCTGCCCGGCCTCCTCCAGCCGCACCAGCAGCCCGTACGCCGCCGGCTCCAGGTCCGGGTGGACCTCACGGGCCATCTCTCCGGAGGACGCGCGGGCGCGGCGCAGGAAGACGGCCAATTCCCGTTCGAGCGCCAGAAAGGGCTGGTCCGCTCCGCTCTCGGCTCCGGCGCTGTCCTCGGCTCCGCCGGGCCCGGTGTTGTGCACGTCAGCGCCCTCTCCGGCCTTCTTCGGGTGAATTTTTTCTTTCAGCGGCGGTGCTGTCACCGCGGCTCCACCAGTATTTCGCAGGAGTGGACCAACGGCAGCACCCCGCCCCCTTACGCCTCGGTTCCGGCCCTCTTGGGTTCCGCCGACCCGCTGCGGACCGCCCGCTGCACCACCACGCCGCCGCCTGCAGGCTGGGGGGAGCACCTTCTGGGCCGTACCCCTCCACCGGTCCGATCACCGGCGAGCACAACCGGTGCAACGGGACGTACGACCGGTTCAAGGGGCGCACGACCGCCTCCAGGCTCTTGCCGACAGCCCACGGCCAACGGCCGACGCCGCCCCGGCCTTCGGATCGCCCCGGAGGTCCTCGGCTTCCGGACGGTCCCTCCGGCGAGCGGCAGTTCGGCTCTCCCGGAGGGACCGTTCCCTCCTCGCCCCTGCCCCTGCCCCTGCCCCGGACCCGGACTCCTCGTCCTCGTGTGGCGCAAAATCACCTCTTGCCCATATTCCGGTTCAGACAAGATTGCCTGGTCACTAGCTCTTTTACTGATTCCGAAGGCTCGCACCCAGAACGATGTTTCAGCCAACTCTCCCCGGCAAGGAAGGGGTCATGACTCATGCCAACGACCCGGCGGCCACGCCGCACCACGAGGGAGCGCCCGGCGCGCACCACGGTGCGGAGCGGGCAGCGCTGACCATCCACACCATCGCGGACATCGCCGCGGGCATCCTGGGACTGTGGATCCTGATGTACCTGCTCGGTGCGAACCAGGCCAACGGTCTGGTGAGCTTTGTGCACGGTTCGGCGAGCTGGCTGGCGGGCTGGTCCCAGGACCTGTTCACCATGGACTCGGAGACGCTGCGGGTCCTCCTCAACTTCGGGACGCCCGCCGTGCTGTACCTGCTGATCGGCCACGGTCTGGCGGCCAGGATCCGTACCTTCTGACGGCGCCCGCCCGGGGCCCCGGCAGGAACTCCCCCGGCGCTCCGGCGCCTTCGCAGCCGCGCCGCACACGGCGTGAGCCACGAACAGCCCCCGGCCGTCCGGCCGGGGGCTGCGTTCGCGTCCGACCCGCGCCCTGATGCCCCGCGACCGCGACGCCGAGGGGCGCCCGCCCGGGTACGCCCGCCCGGGGCCGCTCAGGCGGCCGCGGGCAACGAGGACGTCGTGGGCTCCAGCGCCAGGTCCAAAACCTGGCGGACGTCGGAGACCACGTGGACGGTCAGCTCCTGCAGTACGGCGGCCGGCACCTCGTCCAGATCCGGTTCGTTCCGCTTGGGAATCACCACCGTCGTGATCCCGGCGCGCTGCGCCGCGAGCAGCTTCTGCTTGACGCCGCCGATGGGCAGGACCCGCCCGGTCAGTGACACCTCACCGGTCATCGCCACGTCGTCGCGGACCTGTCGTCCCGAGAGCAGCGAGGCCAGAGCGGTGGTCATGGTGATACCCGCGCTCGGCCCGTCCTTGGGGACCGCACCGGCCGGCACGTGCAGATGCACGCCCCGCTCCTTCAGGTCGCCGACGGGGAGTTCGAGCTCCGCGCCATGGGAGCGCAGGAAGGAGAGCGCGATCTGCGCCGACTCCTTCATCACGTCACCGAGCTGGCCGGTGAGCTGAAGCCCGCTCCCGCCGGTCTCCGGGTCGGCGAGCGACGCCTCGATGTAGAGGACGTCGCCACCCGCTCCGGTGACCGCGAGTCCCGTCGCCACGCCCGGTACGGCGGTGCGCCGCTCGTCCGGGTCCTGGGCCGACTCGGGGACGTGGTGCGGCCGTCCGATGAGCGGGCGCAGCCCGTCCGGGCCGATGGTCACCGGCAGCTCCTGCTCGCCGAGTTCGTGCCTGGCCGCGATCTTGCGGAGCAGCCGGGCGACGGCCCGCTCCAGATTCCGTACGCCCGCCTCCCGGGTGTACTCGCCGGCGAGCCTGCGCAGTGCGCCGTCCTCCAGGACGACCTCGCCGGTCTCCAGGCCCGCCCGCTCCAACTGGCGCGGGAGCAGGTGGTCGCGGGCGATGGTGACCTTCTCGTCCTCGGTGTAGCCGTCGAGCCGGACCAGTTCCATCCGGTCGAGCAGGGCCTCCGGGATCGCCTCCATGACGTTGGCCGTGGCCAGGAAGACGACATCGGACAGATCGAGTTCGACCTCCAGGTAGTGGTCCCGGAAGGTGTGGTTCTGCGCCGGGTCGAGGACTTCGAGCAGCGCCGCGGCGGGGTCGCCGCGGAAGTCGGAGCCCACCTTGTCGATCTCGTCGAGCAGGACGACCGGGTTCATGGACCCGGCCTCCTTGACGGCCCGGACGATCCGGCCCGGCAGCGCGCCGACGTACGTACGCCGGTGGCCGCGGATCTCGGCCCCGTCCCGGACGCCGCCGAGCGCGACCCGGACGAACTTCCGGCCCATGGCGCGGGCGACGGACTCGCCGAGCGAGGTCTTCCCGACGCCCGGCGGGCCGACAAGGGCGAGTACGGCTCCGCCGCGGCGGCCGCCGACGACGCCCAGGCCGCGGTCCGCGCGCCGCTTGCGGACCGCCAGATACTCGGTGATCCGCTCCTTGACGTCGTCGAGCCCGGCGTGGTCGGCGTCGAGGACGTCCTTCGCGCCGGGGATGTCGTACGCGTCCTCGGTGCGCTCGTTCCACGGCAGCTCCAGGACGGTGTCGAGCCAGGTGCGGATCCAGCTGCCCTCGGGGCTCTGGTCGGAGGACCGCTCCAGCTTGTCGACCTCCTTGAGGGCGGCTTCGCGCACCTTCTCGGGGAGCTCGGCGGCCTCCACCCGGGCACGGTAGTCGCCGGACTCGTCCTCGGGGTCGCCGTTGAGCTCCGCGAGCTCCTTGCGCACGGCCTCCAGCTGGCGCCGCAGCAGGAACTCGCGCTGCTGCTTGTCGACCCCCTCCTGGACGTCCTTGGCGATGGACTCGGCGACGTCCTGCTCGGCGAGGTGCTCGCCGAGCCAGCCGACGGCCAGCTTGAGGCGGGCCACCGGGTCGAGTGTCTCCAGCAGCCGGACCCGCTGCCGGACGGTGAGGAACGGCGAGTAGCCGGAGTTGTCGGCGAGCTGCGAGACGTCGTCGATCTGCTGGACCCGGTCCACGACCTGCCAGGCGCCGCGCTTGCGCAGCCAGCTGGTGGCGAGGGCCTTGTACTCCTTCATCAGCTCGGTGACCGAGCCCGGCAGGCTCTTCCCGTCGGGTCCGGTCGGGACGACCTCCTCGATCCGGGTGCCCTCGATCCAGAGCGCGGCCCCGGGCCCGGTGGTCCCTGCCCCTATCCGCACCCGGCTGACTCCGCGGATGAGCGCGCCGGGGTCGCCGTCGGAGAGCCTGCCCACCTGTTCGACGGTGCCGAGGGTGCCCACGGCGGCGTAGGTGCCGTCGACACGCGGCACCAGCAGCACATGGGGCTTGCCCCCTCCCCCGCGGCCTTCGGCGCGGGCGGCGGCCTGGGCGGCGTCCACCGCCGCGCGTACATCGGTATCGGACAGGTCGAGCGGAACCACCATTCCGGGCAGCACGACCTCGTCGTCGAGCGGCAGCACGGGCAGGGTGAGCGGTGTGGACGTCGAAGCCATGATCTCCCCTTCGGCAGTCAAGTTGAGCGTTGATGACTCAATGCCCAGAGGAGCTTCGATGTTCCCTGCACGGCGTTCGCTGTGAGCGATCACTCACAGGGAGGTGCGACTCGGCGCGAGCGGCGGCCGAAGGCGGTGGCCACGCGGCGGCACTCGTGCGGCGACCGGTTCGCCTGAGGCCGACGCGCCCGAACCGGGGCAGGCCGCCGGTCCCGGCCCGCCCTCCCGCGCCGGCCCCGGCCGTCATTTCTATGACATCCGTCACACCAGGCAACCCACTCATCGGCGAACCCGTCGCCCCCGAAGGGTCCCTCGATCCTCGCTACGCTGGGCGGCGTCCATGGATCACGCCGGCTCCCGCGCCGGACCGCCACCGGAGCCGCGCCGGGAACCATCGGAGACCACGCTCGTGGGCGTCATCCACGCCGAGAGGAGCCTGTCCGCCATGCCCCTGCCGATGCCGGCCGAGGACACCGCACCGGTGGTCGTCGACCGCCGGGACGGGCCGTACGGCGAAGTGGTGCTGCGGCAGCGCGGCGAGCACTTCGAGATCATCGCCAACGGCTGCTTTCTGATGGACACCTCCGACGGCCGCTCCGAGCGTCTGCTGATCGACGCCGCGCTCGCGGCCCTGCCCGACGGGCGCCCCTCGCCGTCGGTGCTGATCGGAGGCCTCGGCGTGGGCTTTTCCCTGGCCCGCGCGGCCGCTGACCCCCGCTGGGGCCGGATCGTCGTCGTGGAGCGCGAGCAGGCGGTCATCGACTGGCACCGCAACGGGCCGCTTTCGCGGATCTCCGCGGACGCGCTGGCCGACCCGCGGACCGACGTCCTCCACACCGACCTGGTCACCTACGTCCGCGCCGCGCAGGAGGGGGCTGCCTCCGGCCCCGTACAGGCATCGGGGAACCACGACGCGCTGTGCCTGGACATCGACAACGGCCCGGACTGGACCGTCACCGAGGACAACGAGAGCCTCTACGGGCCGGCGGGTCTGGCGGCCTGCCGCGCCCGTCTCACTCCGGGCGGAGTGCTCGCCGTGTGGTCCGCCCAGCCGTCCGCGGTTTTTGAGGAAGCATTGCGGAATGCCGGGTTCATAGAGGTAAGGACCCAGGAGATCGCAGTTGCCCGAGGCGTCCCCGACGTCGTCCACCTTGCGGTTCGGCCTGCGTAGCCGAGGTACGTACGGTGCCCGTACGCTGCTGCAAGCAGCGACAGAAGGCTTGGCAGCAGGGCACGGGGAACAGCAGGGGCGGACGATGGAGCAGATGCAGAACGGCGCACACGGCGGCGCGGCGGCCACGCCCGGCGCCCAGCGCCGCGTCCTCGTGGTCGAGGACGACTCGACCATCGTCGACGCCATCGCGGTGCGGCTGCGCGCCGAGGGATTCCAGGTGCAGACCGCGATGGACGGCCCCGCCGCCGTCGACACCGCCGAGGCCTGGCAGCCGGACCTGCTGGTCCTCGATGTGATGCTGCCCGGCTTCGACGGGCTCGAGGTGTGCCGCCGCGTCCAGGCGTCCCGGCCCGTGCCGGTGCTGATGCTGACCGCCCGCGACGACGAGACCGACATGCTGGTCGGGCTGGGCGTCGGCGCCGACGACTACATGACCAAGCCGTTCTCGATGCGGGAGCTGGCGGCCCGGGTGCATGTGCTGCTGCGGCGGGTGGAGCGGGCCGCTCAGGCCGCGACCACGCCGCGCACCGGGATCCTGCGGTTCGGCGAGCTGGAGATCGACCACGCGCAGCGGCGGGTACGGGTGCGGGGCGAGGACGTGCACCTCACCCCCACCGAGTTCGACCTGCTGGTGTGCCTCGCGAACACGCCGCGGGCGGTGCTCTCGCGGGAGCAGCTGCTCGCCGAGGTGTGGGACTGGGCGGACGCCTCCGGTACCCGTACGGTCGACAGCCACATCAAGGCGCTGCGGCGCAAGATCGGCGCCGAGCGGATCCGTACGGTCCACGGCGTGGGCTACGCACTCGAGACCCCGGCCGCCCCGGCGCCGTGAAGACCCTGCCGCCGGACCCCCCGAAGCGCGGCATGGGGTTCCGGCTCTGGGAGGCGCTGCGGCCGCTGGATCCGTACCGGTCGGTGAAGGCCGCGCTGGGCGCGCTGGTCATCGTCTCGGTGACCATCACCACTCTGCTGGTGTTCGTGGCGATCCACACGGCGACGGAGCTCCGGATCGTCACCATCTTCTCGATCATCGCCACCATGCTGATCACCCAGTTCGTGGCACACGGGCTGACATCGCCGCTCGACGAGATGAAGACGGTCGCGCGGGCGATGGCGAACGGCGACTACACCCGCCGGGTGCGGGAGGGGCGACGGGACGAGCTGGGCGACCTGGCCGAGACGTTCAACCAGATGGCGTCCGATCTGGAGGCCGTGGACCGCCACCGCAAGGAGCTGGTGGCAAATGTCTCACATGAGCTGCGCACCCCGATAGCGGGGCTGCGGGCGGTGCTGGAGAACGTCGTCGACGGCGTGTCGAAGGCCGATCCCGAGACGATGCGGACCGCGCTGCGGCAGACCGAGCGGCTGGGGCGGCTGGTGGAGACCCTGCTCGACCTGTCCCGGCTGGACAACGGCGTCGTACCGCTGCGGTCCCGGCGTTTCGAGGTGTGGCCGTACCTCTCGGGCGTGCTGAAGGAGGCGAACATGGCCGCGGCGGCCCGCGGGCAGGCGCAGGCCCGGGCGGATGTCCATCTGCATCTGGATGTGACGCCGCCCGAGCTGACCGCTCACGCCGATGCCGAGCGGCTGCACCAGGTCGTCGCCAATCTCGTCGACAACGCGGTCAAGCACAGCCCGCCGCACGGCCGGGTCACGCTCCGGGCCCGCCGCGGGACGGGAGGGCCCGGAAGCCTGGACCTGGAGGTTCTGGACGAGGGTCCCGGCATTCCCGTCTCGGAGCGGCAGCGCATCTTCGAACGCTTCAACCGCGGGAGCGTCTCGACCCCGCACGGCCCCGGGAGCGACGGCGGCACGGGGCTGGGGCTGGCGATTGCCCGTTGGGCGGTGGATCTGCACGGGGGGAGCATCGGGGTGGCCGAATCCCCTCGCGGCTGCCGGATCCGGGTCACTCTGCCGGGCGTCCCCACATCGCAGGGTTGACCCGGGGCCGAACGGGAAGTGGAGGTACGGGGACGCACGGGCCAACGCCTCTGCGGAGGAGGCCGGCGGTCCGGTCCACGGAGGAGACCCGGGGTCCGGCCGGGAACGGCTCCCGGCGGTCGTCGGCGGAGGCCCGCAGACGCTGCCGCTGCCGGAGTTTTCCGTTCCGGGCGGAACCAGTGGTGTTTCCCGCCAAATCCTGCCTCGAAACCCGTCGATCAATGTGACTTGCACGACGACTGACCCGTCCGGCCTGCAATCACCCGACGAGGAGGCGTAGCCTTTATTTCCGCTGTCCACCACCTTAGGAAGCGGAAGAGGGCGGTTGCCGCCGTGTCGCCACAGTCCCCCAATACCTCGAGCATCTCGACAGACGAAGACGGGCAGGGGAAGAGCCCCGCGGCCGCCTTCGGTCCCAACGAGTGGCTCGTCGACGAGATCTACCAGCAGTACCTCCAGGACCCGAACTCGGTCGACCGAGCCTGGTGGGACTTCTTCGCCGACTACAAGCCGGGTCAGGACACCGGATCTGCGGTGGCATCGCCCCCGCAGGCGAAGACCGGGGCAGCAGCCCCGGCCCAGCAGACGGGGGCAGCCTCCACGGCCCCCGCACCCCGGAGCGCGACCGCCGGCAGCCAGGCGGCCCCCGCCCCGGCGAAGCCCGCCGCCGCCCAGCCGGCCCCGGCCGCGCCGAGCGCCGGTGCCGCGGGCACCCAGGCCGCTCCGCCGGCTGCCGAGCCCGCCGCCGCGGCGCCCGCCGCCCCGGCCAAGCCGGAGCCCGCCGCCAAGCCGGCCGCGAAGCCCGCGGCCGCCGCCAAGCCCGCCGCCAAGGCAGCTCCGGCCGCCCCGGCCGGAGCGGAGTTCGTCCCGCTCCGCGGGCCCTCCGCCGCCGTCGCGAAGAACATGAACGCCTCCCTGGAGCTGCCGACGGCCACATCCGTCCGCGCGGTCCCGGTGAAGCTGCTGTTCGACAACCGCATCGTCATCAACAACCACCTCAAGCGCGCCCGCGGCGGCAAGGTGTCCTTCACGCACCTCATCGGCTACGCCATGGTGCAGGCGCTGAAGGCGATGCCGTCGATGAACTACTCCTTCGCGGAGAAGGACGGCAAGCCCACCCTCGTCAAGCCCGAGCACATCAACCTCGGCCTCGCCATCGACCTGGTCAAGCCGAACGGCGACCGCCAGCTCGTGGTCGCGGCGATCAAGAAGGCCGAGACGCTCAACTTCTTCGAGTTCTGGCAGGCCTACGAGGACATCGTCCGCCGAGCCCGGAACAACAAGCTGACGATGGAGGACTTCACCGGCGTCACCGCGTCGCTGACGAACCCCGGCGGCATCGGCACCGTCCACTCCGTGCCGCGTCTGATGCCCGGCCAGGGCCTCATTCTCGGCGTCGGCTCCATGGACTATCCCGCCGAGTTCCAGGGGACCTCCCAGGACACCCTGAACCGGCTGGGCATCTCCAAGGTCATGACGCTGACCAGCACCTACGACCACCGGGTGATCCAAGGCGCCGCCTCCGGCGAGTTCCTGAGGATCATGAACCAGCTGCTGCTCGGCGAGAACGAGTTCTTCGACGAGATCTTCAAGTCGCTGCGCATCCCCTACGAGCCGGTCCGCTGGCTCCGCGACATCGACGTCACCCACGACGACGACGTCACCAAGGCCGCGCGCGTCTTCGACCTGATCCACTCCTACCGGGTCCGCGGCCACGTCATGGCCGACACCGACCCGCTGGAGTACAAGCAGCGCAAGCACCCCGACCTCGACATCATCGAGCACGGCCTCACCCTGTGGGACCTGGAGCGCGAGTTCGCAGTCGGCGGCTTCGCCGGCAAGTCCATGCTCAAGCTGCGGGACATCCTCGGCGTGCTGCGCGACTCGTACTGCCGCACCACCGGCATCGAGTTCATGCACATCCAGGACCCCAAGCAGCGCAAGTGGATCCAGGACCGGGTCGAGCGCCCGCACAGCAAGCCGGAGCGCGAGGAACAGCTGCGGATCCTGCGCAGGCTGAACGCCGCCGAGGCCTTCGAGACCTTCCTGCAGACGAAGTACGTCGGCCAGAAGCGCTTCTCGCTGGAGGGCGGCGAGTCCGTCATCCCGCTGCTCGACGCGGTGATCGACTCCGCCGCCGAGTCGCGGCTGGACGAGGCCGTCATCGGTATGGCCCACCGCGGCCGGCTGAACGTCCTCGCCAACATCGTGGGCAAGTCGTACGCGCAGATCTTCCGCGAGTTCGAGGGCAACCTCGACCCGAAGTCGATGCACGGCTCGGGCGACGTGAAGTACCACCTGGGCGCCGAGGGCACCTTCACCGGCCTGGACGGCGAGCAGATCAAGGTCTCGCTCACCGCCAACCCCTCGCACCTGGAGGCCGTGGACCCGGTCGTCGAGGGTGTCGCGCGCGCCAAGCAGGACATCATCGGCAAGGCCGGTACGGACTTCACGGTGCTGCCGATCCAGCTGCACGGTGACGCGGCCTTCGCGGGCCAGGGCGTGGTGGCGGAGACGCTCAACATGTCGCAGCTGCGCGGCTACCGCACCGGCGGCACCGTGCACATCGTGATCAACAACCAGGTCGGCTTCACCGCCGCCCCGACCGCGTCCCGCTCGTCGATGTACTGCACGGACGTGGCGCGCATGATCGAGGCGCCGATCTTCCATGTGAACGGCGACGACCCGGAGGCCGTGGTCCGCGTCGCGCGGCTCGCCTTCGAGTTCCGCCAGGCGTTCAACAAGGACGTCGTGATCGACCTCGTCTGCTACCGCCGCCGCGGTCACAACGAGGCCGACAACCCGTCGTTCACCCAGCCCCTGATGTACGACCTGATCGACAAGAAGCGCTCGGTGCGCAAGCTCTACACCGAGTCCCTGATCGGCCGGGGCGACATCACCCTCGAAGAGGCCGAGCAGGCGCTCCAGGACTACCAGGGCCAGCTGGAGAAGGTCTTCACCGAGGTCCGGGAGGCCACCGCCGCCCCGGCCCCCGCGCAGGTGCCCGAGGCACAGCCGGAGTTCCCGGTCTCCGTGAACACCGGGATCTCCCAGGAGGTCGTCAAGCGGATCGCCGAGTCGCAGGTCAACATCCCCGAGCGGATCACCGTCCACCCGCGTCTGCTGCCGCAGCTGCAGCGCCGCGCGGCGATGGTCGAGGACGGCACGATCGACTGGGCGATGGGCGAGACCCTCGCCATCGGCTCGCTGCTGATGGAGGGCACCCCGGTCCGGCTGTCCGGCCAGGACTCCCGCCGTGGCACCTTCGGCCAGCGGCACGCGGTGCTGGTCGACCGGGAGACCGGCAACGACTACACCCCGCTGCTGTACCTGTCCGAGGACCAGGCCCGCTACAACATCTACGACTCGCTGCTCAGCGAGTACGCGGCGATGGGCTTCGAGTACGGCTACTCGCTGGCCCGTCCCGAGGCGCTGGTGCTGTGGGAGGCCCAGTTCGGTGACTTCGTCAACGGCGCCCAGACCGTCGTGGACGAGTTCATCTCCTCGGCCGAGCAGAAGTGGGGCCAGACCTCCGGGGTCACCCTGCTGCTGCCGCATGGCTACGAGGGCCAGGGCCCGGACCACTCCTCCGCCCGTATCGAGCGCTTCCTCCAGGTGTGCGCCCAGAACAACATGACGGTCGCCATGCCGACGCTGCCGTCGAACTACTTCCATCTGTTGCGCTGGCAGGTCCACAACCCGCACCACAAGCCGCTGGTCGTCTTCACCCCGAAGTCGATGCTCCGGCTCAAGGCTGCGGCCTCGAGGACCGAGGAGTTCACCGACGGCGGCTTCCGCCCGGTGATCGGCGACACCGCGGTCGACCCGGCCGCGGTCCGCAAGGTCGTCTTCACCTCCGGCAAGGTGTACTACGACCTCGCGGCGGAGCGGGAGAAGCGCGGCGCGAAGGATACCGCCATCGTCCGGCTCGAGCGGCTCTACCCGCTGCCGGGCAAGGAGCTCCAGGAGGAGCTGGCGAAGTTCCCAGGTGCGGAGAAGTTCGTGTGGGCCCAGGAGGAGCCGGCGAACCAGGGTGCGTGGCCCTTCGTCGCCCTCAACCTGATCGACCACCTGGACCTGGCGGTCGGCGCCGACGTTCCGCACAAGGAGCGCCTGGTCCGGGTCTCCCGGCCGCACTCCTCCTCCCCGGCGGTGGGCTCGGCCAAGCGCCACCAGGTGGAGCAGCAGGCCCTGGTCGACGAGGTCTTCGACATCTGACCGGGCCGTACGGCCACCACCGTACGAACAAGGCTGTACGAACGGGCCGGGCCCTCACCCTCGTGGGTGGGGGCCCGGCCCGTTCTCGCGTCTCGCGTCTCGCGTCGAAGCGTCCGGCCTGCGACGTCCCGCGGCGTCTCCCCGCGTGGCCTCCGGGGAGGCGGCTCACCCGAGGTAGGGCTCGAAGTCCCAGTAGGGCCGGACCCGCTGGCGGGCGGAGAGCGTGTGCGGGTGCTGGGCGCCGAGCGTCAGGGTCAGATGCTGCAGCGCGTCCTCCTCCATCTTCCCCGCTTCCTTGTGCTCGCTCAGCGCCCGGAGGTCGGCGGCGAGGGCGACCTCGCAGGAGAGGGTCAGCGGATGCTCCGGCCCCAGCGCCCGCCGGGCCCGGCGGAGGGTGTCCCGGCTCAGTTCCGCCGCGCTGTCCAGCCGGCCGTTGAAGTTCCGTCCGCCCGTCGCGTTGAGCGCGCAGCCCAGCACCCACGGGTGGTCCTCGCCCAACGCGGCGGTCAGACCGGCCAGCGCCGCTTCGAACATCGACAGCGCATGGGCCCTCTCCCCCGCGACATGGAGCACCAGCCCGATGTTGGACAGCATGCCGGTCGTCACGGGGTGGGCCGGTCCCAGGAGGGTACGGAATCCGGTCTGCGCCCGGTCCGTCAGCTCCCGGGCCAGTCCCAGGTCCCCGTGCGAGCGCTGATAGCTGCCGTAGTCGGCGATCAGCGACAGATAGGCGTAGTGCGAGCGCCCATGGACCTGCTCCATCTGTTCCAGCAGGCTGGCGAGCAGGCCTCCGGCCTCCCGGGTGTTCCCCGCTCTGCGCTGGCACAGCGCCAGGTTGTGCCGGGCCCGCAGGGTCTGCGGATGCGACGCGCCCATCACCTGGACATGCATCCGCATGCCGAGCTCCTGCCGGGCCAGTGCCTCGCGGAAACGGCCCATGAGTCTGAGGTCCCGGGCGCAGGCGTTGCCCGAGTTGAGCGTCGCCCAGTGGCGGGCGCGCAGCACGGTCTCCCGCCGGCGCAGGGTTTCCAGGTCCAGCTCGTGCGCCTCGTCGTAGCGGCCCAGCTGGCGCAGCCCCACGGCAAGGTTGTGCTGGGCGTTGAGGGTGAAGTAGTCCTCCGGACCGAGCAGCCGGTTGGAGGTCTCCAGCACCTCCCGCTGCAGTTGCAGGGCTTCGGTGTACTGGCCCAGGAACCGCTGGTCCGCGGCGAGACTGCTCGCGGCGTACATCACGGCGAGCTCGTCGACCCGCGCGACCGAGCGCAACCGCTCGATGACGGCGCGGTCCAGTTCGTACGCCTCCTGGAAGCGGCCGGCGGATCGCAGGATGTTGCACTGGTCGAGGGTCAGGTCCAGCATCGGCGGATCGTCCGGGGCGAACATCTCCGACCAGTGGGAACGGATCTTGTCGGCCAGCTCCATACCGGTGCGGTACTCACCGCTGCGGAAGCAGTAGCGCAGACAGTTGAAGAGCAGGTCCTGAACCCGCCGGTTGGTGCTGCCGAAGGCCCCGGACGGCTCCAGGTGGGGCAGCAGCTCGGCATAGCGCGGCCACTGGCGGCTGTCGCCGGGGTCGCCCGGGTCCGCCGCGGCGAGCACCCGGCGCACGACCTGACGGTGGGCTGGCCTGTCCTGCCGGGAGGTCAGCTCGCGGACGATGCCGTGGACCAGCCGGTGCATATGCACCGAGTCGGGGCGGTCCTCGGAGGTGGGCTCGCGGAACTCCTTGGTGAGGACGGAGTAGTTCACCAGGGTGTCCAATGCCCTGGTCCAGCCGGGCAGATCGGTGGCGAGCCAGGTGAGGTTCGTGGGCAGCTCCGACTCGGGAAGCTGCCGGACGAGCCCGAGGGGGATACGGCCGGGCGCGAAGGACGTGCAGAGGGTGAGCAGTTCCGCGGCGTGCGGCTGGGACTCACGCAGCCTGTTGATCAGTATCGCCCAGGAGGTGCGGGAGGAGATCGGGTACCCGTCCAGCCCCGGCTGGTCGTCCAGGCCCATGAGCTGCCCCTCGCGCACCATGCGCAGATACTCGGGGACGGCCATGTCCGATTCCCCGAGCCAGGCCGCCGCCTGGGCCAGCTGCAGGGGGATGTCCTCGAATTCGACGGCCACCTGGTCGGCTTCGGCCGGGGTGAGCCGGGGGGCGCGCCGCATGAGATAGCCGGTGCTCTCCGCGCGGTCGAAGCCCCGGACCTGCACCACGGAGGTGCTGCTGGTGGCCCAGGTGCGGTTGCGGGAGGTGACGAGTACATGCCCCTTCCCGGAGGGCAGCAGTTCGGAGGCGTCCTCGGGGTCGTCCCAGCCGTCGAAAACGATCAGCCACCGCCCGTACGGTTCACCGCGCCGCAGTGCCTCACGGACGGCGCGGATCCGCTCGCCCGGTTCGGAGCCGGTCCGCAGCCCCAGCTCGGGGGCGAGTTCGGCGAACCGTTCGCGCTGGGTGCCGCGCAGATCGGAGTTGACCCACCACACCACGTCGTAATCGGAGCTGAACCGGTAGGCGTACTCGACGGCGAGCTGCGTCTTGCCGATGCCGGACATGCCCAGCAGGACGGAGACGGAGGTGCCGTGCTGGGCGTCCATCAGCTGCTGCTGAACGTCGTTGAGCAGCTCGTCACGGCCGGTGAACCGGGCGTTCCGCCGGGGTACACCGCCCCAGACGGCCGGCGGATCGTTGGGGTAGCGGATGCCGGGCGCGTCGATGCTCCACTGCTGGGTGCCGGACGGCAGGTCGAGCCGGGTGAGGAGACGGCGGGCGGCCTCCTCGGCGCCGACGCCCCAGAGGTCCACGGGTTCCAGCACGGCGGTGGCGGGGAGGAGGGTCCGGTTGGTGAGGTTGACGGCGGCGAAGCGGGGGGCGTTGTCGGCGATGACACCGCGCAGGGCCCGGTTCCACTCGCCGTCGGGGCGCGGTCCCAGCTGGAAGAACCAGTCGCTGAGCACCAGCAGGACGCGGCCGCGGGCCAGCAGCAGATCCCGGAGCGCGGTCTCCAGGGGGACCTCACGCGGCGGGTCCCAGCGCTGGAGGGTGACGCGGTGGCCGTGGCCCTCCAACTGGTGGGCGATCCAGGTGGCCCACGGCCGGTGGTATCCGGCGAAGACGACGAGGAAGTGCTCGGATTCCTGTTCCGGTGCCCCGGTGACGACCGGTTGCCGCTGCCCGACCATGCGCCCGTCTCCCTCGCTGCGTCCGACCGCGCCGCACGACTGTGCGCCACGGCGTCAGATTACCGCACGTCATGGACGAATGACGCTGTGTTGATCTTCTCGGCAGGCCGTCGCGCCGCACGGCCCAGCTCCTCGAGGTGCACCTGCATCCCCAGGGTGAACTCCCGCCCCTCACAGGTGAGTTCCCGGGACGCGAGAAGAATGGGCAGCGCCTGTCCGACCTGGTCCCGCAGAACCTCGTGCCGGGCGAGCGCGGCCTCCCGCAGACTCGCGGAAGCCTCCGGTCGGCGCGCCGCCCGCCACCAGAAGTCGGCGAGGGCCAGATGGGCGTAGATGCCCTGGAGCACGCCGTCGAAGGGCCGGGGGTCGGGGCGCCAGGCCACGCGGTGGACGGCCTCGGGCCCCGCGTGGTGCAACGGGGCGATGTCGGCCAGGACCGCCAGCTTGCTGTGCTGGATCTCGTGCACCAGGACCTCGGCCAGCTCCTCGGCGGTGGCCGGCAGGGTGGAGAGCACGCTGCCCGGGGCGGCCCGCAGCGTGGCACCGACGTTCCGTACGTCCGGGGACAGCACCGCGCCGCGGGCCAGCGGCACCAGGGAGCGCAGCAGCGACCCGAGTTCGGCGGCCCGCGGCGGGTCGGCGCAGGCCACCAGCTCCATCGCCGTACGCCATCGGCTCCGCCACGGATCCCGTGCGACCACGGCCCGTTCGGCGGCCCGGAGCGCGGCGCTGCCCACCCCGTCGCGCGGGCCCCGGTGCGGATCGACGTCGTCCAGCAGGGCGGTGCTGCCCGGGAGGGGACGCAGAGTCTGCCAGCGCGGGTCGTGACTGTGCAGCCGACCGCCGGAGCGCAGCAGCACCGGCTCCGGTCGGCCGCCCGGCAGAGTGATCCGTACGGTGCGCGGTCCGGCGTCGAGGCGGACCCATGGCTCATCGGCACGGAACACACCGAGCCCGGGGAGCGCCAGCGTCCCGCCGTACGTGGACAGGGTGGCCTGGAAGGAGATCCCGGCGCCGAGGGCGGCACGGGCGGCGACGGCTCCGAAGTGACCGATCTCCCGCTCGGACCGTGCCCCGTGGCCGGCGCTCAGCGCCTGGGCCAGCCACCCACCGACCGTCGGATAGCCCAGAGCCTCCCGGACGGCGGCCGGGCGGTGCCGCTCGGCCGCCTCGAGCAGCCGCCAGTGCCGGTCGAAGTGTTCGACCACGGAGGGCGGAAGGGTGGCGGCGCGCCGCTCCACCGTGGTCAGCAGGGACTTCAGCAGCACCAGCCGCCGGCTGTGCTGCGCGCCGAGCAGCAGGGACAGGTCCTCGGGCGCCGACCGGGTGCGGGCGAGCCGGGCCAGGACGGCGGGGCGTATACGGCCTGTGGTGGTCATGACGGCTCCCCCCGGACCACGTTCCGGCCCTCGCCACGCCCCTTCCTGCCGAGGCGTCACGGGAAACGCTCGCTGAACGTTTCTGACCGATTCCCTGTCGGTACCGGTCCTATTCCATCGCTGCCGACTGTCGGCGCCGGTGCCGGTCAGCGGCCCTTGGAGTCCTCGCCCTCGTACCAGAGGTCCGTCAGCCGGGAGGGGTGCCGCATCACGTCCTCGACCGCCGCGGCCAGGCCGGTGTTCTCCGTCTCCCGCAAGGTGCGCAGGTCGACGCCGGTGAGGTCGGGCAGCGGCGGTGCCCCGCTCACCGACTCGTCCGGGCCGGTCGCCATGGCATTCCTGGGCTTCGGCACCTCTCCTCCTCCTTGCCGGTTGCCGCCGGGTACGGCGGTCACGGCTGCACGGTTCTTCCCAACGACCTTGAAGCAGAAACATGTTCGGTCGAGGACCGGTCAGCCCCTGAGGAACGGCCGGTCCCCGCGGTTCGGCCGGTCCCCGCGGTTCGGTCAGTCACTGCGGAACGGCCAGTCCCCGCGGCCCGGTCAGTCCGCCTCGAGTTCCGCGATCCGCACACGGGTGGCCTCCATTTCGTCCCACGGCACGTCGGCCAGCCCGTCGGCCAGCCGGAGCCACTCCCGCGACGCCGCCCGGTAGTCGTCCAGGGCGTCGCCGGGTCTGTCCATCAACTCCAGGACCGTCCCCCGCCCGTGCAGGGCGCGCGCGACCGGCACGGAGGCCGTCCCCTCCCCGGCGGTCCGCCGGGCCTCGTCGGCGGCGGCGCGGTACGCAGCGGCCGCGTCCGAGAGCCGCGCCGCCCTGGACGCCCGGTGCAACGCCACCCGTACGGCGCCGAGTTCGAGCCATGCCTCGGCGCGGACCTGCCCCTCGCGCGCCCGGCGGGCCGCCTGCTCCAGCACATGGCCGCCCTCGTACAGATCCGGCAGATGGCCCAGCCGGCGGAAACGGAGGGCCAGCGCCCGGCCGAGCAGCAGATTCAAGCGGTCGGCCAGGGGCTCCCCGGCCGGGGTCTCGGCCACGGCCTCACGCAGGATCTCCTCGG
>NZ_JBQQBW010000115.1:0-20025 GCF_052245415.1 Streptomyces sp. 8N706
CTGGGCACCTTGTCGTCATCACTGCCGGCGCGGGGGATGGTCCGCTCGCCCGCGCCGTCGCACAGCGCGCCGGGCTGCCCCCCTCCGCCGTGCTCGGCGGCGACGCCGATGTGCCCTTCGCCGAACTGGCCGCACTCGTCGCCGGGGCCCGGGCCGTGGTCGTCGGTGACACCGGCCTCGCGCATCTGGCCACCGCCCTCGGCACGCCCTCCGCGGTCCTGTTCGGTCCGGTGGCTCCGCGGCTGTGGGGGCCGCCGCCCGCCCCGCGGCACCATGTGCTGTGGCATCCGGACAGCGATGAACCCCGGCCCGGCGACGCCCATGGGGACCGCCCCGACGAGCGGCTTCTGCGCATCACGGTGGCCGAGGTCCTGGCCGCCGTCGAGCAGTTGCCGGACCCCGGCAGCGACCGCGTCCTCGTCCCCGGCGTGCGCTTCTGACGGTGCACCGGAAGCAACCGGGATGGTCCGAAGACCTGTGTGTCCGCCACCGGGGGGACACCGTGTTCCCCCCTGCGTGCGCCGGGCCCGCCCATGTACGGGCCGGGGCTAGCGTCCGTGGGATGCGGGAGCGCCTGTCGGGAGGTCATCGGATGCGGTGGGGTCGCCGAAGGCGGTGGCGACGGGGGTGGCCGCGGCGGTCGTACGCGGCCTCGGGAGCGGTGACCGCCGTGCTGCTGGCGGGCGGATGCGGAGCGTTGGAGGAGCGCCGTTCGGCGGCGACGGCGGCAGCCGTGGACTTCGAGCGCGCCCTGCGAGCGCGGGACGGCGCCGCGGTGTGCGAGGTGCTGGCCCCGGGTACACGGCAGGAGCTCGAGCAGTCGGCCGAGGCACCCTGCCCCCGGAGCATCCTCGACGAGGAGCTCCCCCGGGCCGGAGGGGTCCGCAGCACCGATGTCGAGGGCCGGGCGGCCCGGGTGGTCCTGGCCGCGGACACCCTGTTCCTGTCGCTCTTCTCCTCGGGCTGGAAGGTGGTCGCGGCGGGGTGCGAGCCACGCCCCGGGCAGCCGTATCAGTGCATGCTGAAGGGCGGGTGACGCGTCGTGAGAGTGGTGTTCAGCCTGTGCCTGCTGGTGATCGCCGCCGGTCTGGCCTACTGCATCACCCTGGGAGCGCTGCACCGATGACCTCCACCGTGCGCCGCTTCGTCAAGGACAACGGCCTCGGCCTCACCTTCGGCACCGCGTTTCTGCTCTCCGTGACCGGCCAGGCCTTCGCCGGGCGCGCGGCCTACAACAACGACCTGGTGGCGCAGGAGCTCCAACCGGTCGGCATGGGTGACTATGTGACGTCCTCGGACTTCGCCGTCGACATCATGGAGAACTGGCAGTCCGAGTATCTGCAGTTCTTCCTCTACATCTTCCTGACCGTCTGGCTGGTGCAGCGCGGCTCCCCGGAGTCGAAGGCCCTGGGCCGGGCCGGGTCCGAATCCGACGAGGAGCAGCGCACCGGGCCCCATGCGGGCCCGGATTCCCCGCGATGGGCGGCCGCCGGCGGTATCCGTCAGAGGTTGTACTCCCATTCCCTGGGCCTGGTGATGGGCACCATCTTTCTGCTCTCGTGGTTCGCCCAGTCCATCTGCGGCGTGGCCGCCTACAACGAACGGCGCTTCCGTGATCTGGAGGCCCCGCTGAGCTGGGGGCGGTACCTGTTCTCGGCCGACTTCTGGGACCGCACGCTGCAGAACTGGCAGTCCGAGCTCCTGGCCATCGCCTCCATGGCGGTTCTGGCGATCTACCTCCGCCAGCGCGGATCCCCTGAATCCAAGCCCGTCGGCGCGGCCCACACCTCGACAGGGGTCGAAGGATGAACGAACGGGCGCGTCGCGGTGTGACGCCGCCGTACGGGGCCGACAGCGGCCCCGTACATGGCGTGGAACCGATCAACTCGCCCTCCGGACGAAGGAGTTGCATGCACGCGAAGAAAAACGAGCCCGCCCCGCGTGTGGCGGTGGTCACCGGCGCGGACTCCGGCATCGGCCGCGCCACGGCCGTACGGCTGGCCGGGCAGGGCATGGACATCGGCATCACCTGGCACAGTGACCAGCGAGGTGCCGAGGAAACCGCCGCCGAGGTCCGGGGCCTGGGACGGCGGGCCGACCTCGAACCCATGGACCTCACCCGGCTGCCCGGGGCCGCCGGCGCCGTCGACCGGCTGGCCGGACGGTTGGGCCGCGTGGACGTCCTGGTCAACAACGCCGGTACCGGCACCATGACACCCTTCCTCGACCTCGATCCCGTCACTGTCCGTCAGGTCATCGACGTCGACCTCATCGGGCCGTTTCTGTGCGGACAGCACGCCGCCCGCCGGATGATCGGGCAGGGCGACGGTGGCAGCATCGTCAATGTCACCAGCGTCCATGAGCACCAGCCCCGCGTCGGCGCCGCACCGTACTGCGCGGCCAAGGGCGGCCTGGGACTGCTGACCCAAGTGATGGCTCTGGAACTCGCCGAACACGGAATCCGCGTCAACGCCGTCGCCCCCGGCGAGATCGCCACACCCATGACCGGCCAGGAGGACCACGATGTCCACGCGGCGGAGCGGCCCGGGATCCCGCTGCGCCGGCCGGGGGACGCACGGGAGGTCGCAGCGGTGATCGGGTTTCTCGTCAGCGAGGACGCGGGCTATGTCACCGGGGCCTCCTGGGCCGTGGACGGAGGAATGCTGCGGATGGGGCCGCAGGCGGGGTCCCATCTGGAGAACGACTCGTGGCGCCGGCCCTGACCGGCGGCGCCGGCTCCGTAACGGGCCGGACCGTCGTCCCGTCACGCCGGAGCGCAGGGGCATGAGCAGAGGGCCCGTGGCCTGAACGGCGGGTCCGAGAAGTCTCCAAGACCGGTCCACCGTCCGGGCGTTCACCGTGAACGCCTGGGCGTACGGTCACCGTGCCGCCGGGCGGTCGGGCTCCGTGCCGCCGGGCGTTCGGGCACCGTGCCACCCATGCGTACGGTCACCGTGTCGTTCGGTCCCCCATCGTCTCGCGCGTCTGGGAAGGGAGCGGTGTGCCGGGGCGTTCCGGAGTGGCCACCGCCTGGAGCACCAGCACCGAGAGGTCGTCCTCGACCGGACCGGTGCCGAAGTCGTGAGCCGCCCGCCGCACCCGTTCCGCCACGGCCTTGGCGCTCAGCCCGACGCACTCCCGCAGCACTTCGGACAGGCCGTCGTTGTCGTCCAACTGCCAGTCGCCGCTGCGGCGTTCGGTCACGCCGTCCGTCACGCACAGCAGGGTCTCGCCCGGCGCCAGGTCGAAGGAGCTGGCGTTGAACTCGGCACCCTCGTCGATTCCCAGGAGCATCTGGGGGTCCACCGGGGGCGTCACCGAGCCGTCGCCGGACAGCCGTAGCGGCAGCGGGTGCCCGGCGCTGGCGACGGTGAAGTGCGCGCCTCCCGCCCCCGGGTCGAGCTCCAGCTCCCCGTACAACAGGCTCAGGAAGCGCGGCCGGGCGTGCTCGCCGCCGAACGCCACGGCTTCCGCGCTGTCCTCCGCCATCGCGACGTTCAGCCTGCCGAGCACCGACTCGACGCCATGGCCCTCCCGCGCCAGCAGCCTCACCAGATGGCGGGCCAGGCCGGTGACGGACATCGCCTCCGGGTCCTTGCCCTGGACGTCACCGAGGAGGAAGGACCAGCGGGCCCTCCCCATGGGGAACAGATCGTAGAAGTCGCCACCGACCGTCAGGCCCTCACCATGGGGCTCGTAGACGAGCGCCGTGTCGATCCCGGGAATTCTGGCCAGGGAGATGGGCAGCTGCTTCCGCTGGAGCGCGTGGCTGATCGCGGTCTGCCGGGTGTACTGGCGTGCCGTGACCAGGGCCTGCGCCACGCGCCGGGCGACGTCCTCCACCATCCGTACGCCCCCCTCGGTCATCTGCAGCTGTCCGGCCCGGCCGAGCAGCAGCATCCCCAGACAGGAGCCTCCGGCGACGAGGGGGAAGGCCAGCGCGGACCCGCCCTGGCCGTCGGGGTCGGCGCTCTTGGGCCAGGGCCAGGGGATCCCCGCCGTGCGGAGCCGGGCCGGCGGCGGGTCCTTGCTCAGATCGTGGCGCAGCGCGTCGATACGCCGCTCGTCCGCGTGCCAGACGCGGGACAGCCGCATCTCGCCTCCGTCGGTGGTCAGCCACACCCCGCACCAGTCGGCGAGCCGGGGCACCAGGAGCTGGCCCGCCAGCGCGGCGACCATGTCCTCGTCGAGCTGTCCGGCGAGGAGCTCGCTGGCCTCGGCGAGGAAGGACGGCCCTCCGCGATCGGCCCGTGCGCCGGCGCGTGGGCTCAGGTCGCGCAGCGAGGCGGGTGCCGATTTCTCGGGGAGGCGCACCTCGCGGGGGAGCACGTCGTACGGTGAGCCGGCGTCCCCGGGTTCCGTATGCGCGGGCTCGAGGCGGAACCACACCGCCTTTTCGGTGCGCCGGTAGGTCACGCCCCACGATTCGGCCAGCGCGCCCACCAGTTGCAGACCGAAGCCGCGTCCGTCCCGCCGGGCGTCCATGCCGCCGCGGACCACGCTGGAGGGGTGGTGGTCCGCCACCTCGATGATCACGCCGACGGGCGCCTCCTCACCCGCGGCGGAGGGTATGCCACCGGCCCGCGGGGCGGTGGCGGGGGAGTCCGGGCCGGGCTCCACGTAGCAGACGACCTCGATGTCGGTGCCGGCGTGCATCACCGCATTGGTGACGAGTTCGCTGACGAGGAGTTCGGCATCGTCGGCGAGCCGGTCGGTGATCGGCGGTGATCCGGTCTCCGCCGGCGCGGGACGTTCGGCGAGGACCCCGCGCACGAAGGTACGCGCCCTGGAGGCCGCGAGCTGGTTCGCCACCAGGGTGGTACGCGATACGAACTCCTGCGCCTGCGTGGACAACGGCCCCACCTTGAGACCTCGGTTTTTCTCCAGCGATGAGATCCATGGGAGGTTCTATACTATGACATACCCGTATACATCGGTGACCCTGAATGGGCTGTCATGGCACACGACCCCTTCCCGCCGGGCTCCACCACCCCCTCCCCCTCCTCCGCAGGAACCCAGGCTTCATCCGCGGAGGATTTCCGTGAGGACGGCGTCGGTCGGCCCGGCTACGCCCCGGACGGGCAGTGGGTGCGCGCCGGTGAGCTGCGCCCCCTGCTCGCGGCGATGAACGCGTTGTGCGACGGTGACTTCACCGTACGTGTGGAGGGCGTGGACGAAGGCGTCCTGGCCGAGATGACCGGGGTCTTCAACCGGATCGTCGCCCGCAATGAGCATCTGGCCGGTGAGCTGCAACGGGTGCGCCGTGAACTCGTACGGCAGGGACGGCTGGACGAGCGGATCACGGCCAGCCCGGGCCAGGGCTCCTGGACCACGAATGTGGACGCGGCGAACTCCCTGCTCGAAGCGCTGGTGGTGCCCGTGGGCAAGGCGACACGGGTGCTGGAGGCCGTCGCGGACGGAGACCTGACCCAGCACGTGGACCTGTACGACGGCAACCGTCCGCTCTGCGGCGATCTACGGCGCCTGGGGGGCGGGGTGAACCGCATGGTCGACCAGCTCTCGCTGTTCACCGGCGAGGTGACCCGGGTCGCCCGGGAGGTCGGGACCGAGGGGCGGCTCGGCGGCCGGGCCAAGGTCGAGGGCCTTTACGGCGACTGGCTGCATGTGACCGAAGCCGTCAACACCATGGCCTCGCGGCTCACCGCGCAGGTGCGTGACATCGCCGTGGTCACGACGGCGGTGGCCCGCGGCGATCTCACCCAGCAGGTGACGGTGGAGGCCACCGGTGAGCTGCTGGAGCTCAAGCTCACCGTGAACAAGATGGTGGACCAGCTCTCGGCGTTCGCGGACGAGGTCACGCGCGTGGCCCGGGAGGTCGGTACCGAAGGTCAGCTGGGCGGCCGCGCCCAGGTCCGGGGGGTCTCGGGGGTGTGGAAGGACCTCACCGAGAACGTCAACTTCATGGCGTCCAATCTGACGTGGCAGGTGCGCAATATCGCCCAGGTCACCACCGCCGTCGCCACCGGCGACCTCAGCCAGAAGATCACGGTCGACGCGCGAGGCGAGATCCTCCAGCTGAAGGACACCGTGAACACCATGGTCGACCAGCTCTCGGCGTTCGCGGACGAGGTCACGCGGGTGGCCCGGGAGGTCGGTACCGAGGGGCGGCTGGGCGGCCGGGCCCAGGTCCGGGGGGTCTCGGGGGTGTGGAAGGACCTCACCGAGAACGTCAACTTCATGGCCGACAACCTGACCTCGCAAGTGCGCAATATCGCCCAGGTGGCCACCGCGGTCGCGGAGGGCGACCTCGGCAAGACGATCACGGTGGAGGCCAAGGGCGAGATCCTGGAGCTGAAGGACACGATCAACACCATGGTCGACCAGCTCTCGGCGTTCGCGGACGAGGTCACGCGGGTCGCCCGTGAGGTCGGCACCGAAGGGAACCTCGGCGGCCAGGCGCAGGTCAGAGGCGTCTCCGGGGTCTGGAAAGGCCTCACGGACAACGTGAACTTCATGGCGCTGAACCTGACCTCGCAGGTGCGCAACATCGCCCAGGTGACCACCGCCGTCGCCAACGGCGATCTGTCGAAGAAGATCGATGTGGACGCGCGCGGCGAGATCCTGGAGCTCAAGGACACCGTCAACACCATGGTCCAGCAGCTGCGGGCGTTCGCGGACGAGGTCACGCGGGTCGCCCGTGAGGTCGGCACCGAGGGGCGGCTCGGCGGCCGGGCCCAGGTCCACGGCGTCTCCGGCGTCTGGAAGGACCTCACCGACAACGTCAACTTCATGGCGTCCAACCTGACCTCGCAGGTGCGCAATATCGCCCAGGTCGCCACCGCCGTCGCCCAGGGCGATCTGTCGAAGAAGATCGATGTGGACGCGCGCGGCGAGATCCTGGAGCTGAAGACCACCATCAACACGATGGTCGACACCCTCTCCTCGTTCTCCTCCGAAGTGACCCGGGTCGCCCGCGAGGTCGGCAGCGAAGGACAACTGGGCGGCCAGGCACGGGTCGAGGGCGTCTACGGGACCTGGAAGCGGCTGACCACCAGCGTCAACGACCTGGCCCTGAATCTGACCACGCAGGTGCGCGCGATCGCGGAGGTCGCCAGCGCTGTCACCCAGGGCGACATGTCCCGTTCCATCAAGGTCGAGGCCCAGGGCGAGGTCGCCGCGCTGAAAAACAACGTCAACCTGATGGTGGCCAATCTGCGCGAGACCACCCGGGCCAAGGACTGGCTGGAGTCCAATCTGACCCGCGTCGCCGGACTGATGCAGGGCCACCGCGATCTGGTCGACGTCGCCGACCTGATCCTGCGCGAGCTGACGCCTCTGGTGAACGCCCAGTTCGGGGCGTTCTTCCTGGCCAAGGCAGGCGCCGAGCCGAGCGAGTGCCTGGAGTTCATCGCCGGATACGGCACCGGCGAGGAGATCCACCACGGTCCGCTCCCCGGCGCCGGAGGACCGGTCCGCGGCCTGATAGGCCAGGCCGCCCTGGAGAAGAAACGCATCCTCGTCGAGTCCGCCCCACCCGACTACATCACCATCGAATCCGGGCTCGGCTCCTCGCCCCCCGCCAGCATCGTCATCCTGCCGATCCTCTTCGAGGACCAGGTGCTCGGCGTGATCGAACTGGCCTCCTTCAGCAGGTTCAACGAGATCCACCTCGCCTTCATCGACCAGTTCGTGAACACCATCGGTGTCTCGATCAACACCATCCTGGCCAACGCCCGGACCGAGGCCCTGCTCTCGGAGTCCCAGCGGCTGACCTCCGAGCTGCGACAGCGCTCCGACGAACTGCAGCGCTCCAACGCCGAACTGGAGGAGAAGGCCGCCCTGCTGGCCACCTCCTCGCAGTACAAGTCGGAGTTCCTGGCGAACATGTCGCACGAGCTGCGCACCCCCCTCAACTCCCTGTTGATCCTCGCCCGGCTCCTCGCCGACAACCCCGACGGCCGGCTCTCCGACCAGGACGTCGAGTTCGCCGCCACGATCCACCGCTCCGGCTCCGACCTGCTCCAGCTGATCAACGACATCCTCGACCTGTCCAAGATCGAGGCGGGCCGGATGGATGTGCACCCCAAGGCACTTCCGCTGATCAAGCTGCTCGACTATGTGCATGCGACCTTCAGGCCCCTCGCCGGCGACCGCGGACTGGACTTCGGTGTGACGGTCGGCGAGGACGTACCGCGCGAGCTGTTCTCCGACGAGCAGCGGCTCGAGCAGATCCTGCGCAATCTGCTGTCCAACGCCGTCAAGTTCACCTCGTCCGGCAGCGTGGAGCTGATGGTGGAACGCGTGCCGGGAGCGGCATTCGAGGAGCCGACGCTGCGGAACGCCGAAGCCGTGATCGCCTTCTCGGTCAAGGACACCGGAATCGGTATCCCGCCGGAGAAGCTGTCGGTGATCTTCGACGCGTTCCAGCAGTCCGAGGGCACCACCAACCGCAAGTACGGCGGCACCGGGCTCGGCCTCTCCATCAGCCGGGAGATCGCCGGTCTCCTCGGCGGCCGGATCGTCGCCGAGAGCGAGCCGGGCGTCGGGTCCCGCTTCACCCTCTACATTCCCTCGCAGTACCAGGGCGTCGCCGCCGGGCCCGAGCCGGGGAAGCTCCGGACCAGGGGCGGCATCCGCACCGTCCCGGCCGCGCTCACCGGAAAGGCCGCACCGCTGCCGAGCGCCGCCGACGCCGCGCCCAGCGGAGTGTTCGGCAGTGCCGACACCCCCACCGCCCAGAGGTCCCGGGTCGCCGCTGACGGCGACGACACCTGGCCGGAGACAACACGCCTCAAGGAATGGCTCAGCGGACGCCCCGGCCGCGTCCTCGCGGGACGCAGCATCCTCATCGTCGACGACGACATCCGGAACGTCTTCGCCCTCACCCATGTGCTGGGCCGCGTCGGCATCACCGTGAAGTACGCCGAGAACGGCAGGGAGGGACTGGAGGTCCTCGACCGGTCACCGGAGGTGTCGCTGGTACTGATGGACATCATGATGCCCGAGATGGACGGATACGAGACGATCCAGGCCATCCGCAACACTCCCCGCCTCGCCGACCTCCCGATCATCGCCCTCACGGCCAAGGCCATGCCGGGTGACCGCGAGAAGGCCATCGACAGCGGCGCGGGCGCGTACGTACCGAAACCCGTGGACGTGGACCGCCTGCTCTCGGTGATCTGCGATCTGCTCGACCCGCAGGACGGGCAGGCTCCCACGGCGCCCGAGCCGGACGCCGCCGAGGAACCCTGAGAAGATCCGAGGCCGTGGACATGAGCACACAGCCACCCGAGAAGTCCAGCATTCTGATCGTCGACGACATCGAGGAGAACCTGGTCGCCCTGGAAGCGGTGCTGGGCTCACTCGACCTCCAAGTGGTACGCGCTCGCTCCGGGGAGGAAGCCCTGAAGGCGATGCTGCGCCAGGAGTTCGCGGTCGTTCTGCTCGATCTCCTGATGCCCGGTATGGATGGCTTCGAGACGGCCGCCAACATCAAACGCCTGGACCAGACCAAGGATGTGCCCATCATCCTGCTCACCGGGACCGACGCCGGGACGGACTACGCCTACCGGGGGTACGCGATCGGCGCGGCGGACTTCCTCACCAAGCCCTTCGATCCCTGGCTGCTGCGTACCAAGGTCAACGTCTTCCTCGAACTGCACCGTAAGAACCGCCAGCTCGCCGCGCAGGCCGAGCAGTTGCGCCGACTGCTGGTCGCCGATACGAAGTCCGCGCGGTCGGCGGGCCCGGTGGACTCGGTGGCGGACGCCTGGGGCAAACCCGGCGCGGACCGGGGCGCGAGCCCGCCGGCACGAAGCGGTGAGCCGGGGCTGGGGGACATTGCCGAGCAGCTCACCCAGATCGAACTGCTGCTGCGTGACGCGGAAGGCGCGGAGAAGGCCGGTCTCGCCGACCGTATCGCCGCGCTGGAGCGCGTCGTCGACCGCCTGAAGGTCCGGGGGGACGCCTGAGGCCGGGCAGGAACGCCTGGAGGACGTGCCCGGCGGGCGCCGCGATGCGTACGTGTGCCTGTCTTATGCCCGGGTAGGCGCCTTGTGTCCGCGATGAAAGGGGAGGACCACGTGAGCGCCACGGTATCCACGGCTCCGGCTGAACGTTCCGTCGGGGAGCCGACGCAGACGAGTGAGACCGGGACGGCCGACCTTCCCTGGGTGGAGGACGCCACCAAGGTGGCGCCGAAGGATGCCCGCGCGATGTCGAAGGTCTTCTTCGACCGGATGGCGGTACTGGAGGAGGGCACCCATGAGTACCAGTACGCGCGCAATACCCTCATCGAGCTGAATCTGTCGCTGGTCAGGTACGCCGCCGCCCGGTTCCGCAACCGGGCCGACGAGATGGAGGACATCGTCCAGGTCGGCACGATCGGTCTGATCAAGGCGATCGACCGGTTCGACCTGTCGCGCGAGGTGGAGTTCACCACCTTCGCCGTCCCCTACATCGTCGGTGAGATCAAGCGTTTCTTCCGTGACACCAGCTGGGCGGTGCATGTGCCCCGCCGTCTCCAGGAGCTGCGGATCGACCTCGCCAAGGCGAACGACGCGCTCTCCCAGCGGCTCGACCGCTCACCCACGACCGCGGAACTCGCCGAGCATCTGGGTCTGAGCGAGGACGAGGTCGTCGAAGGACTCGTGGCCGGCAACGGCTACACCGCCGGATCCCTGGACGCCCCGGTGGACGAGAGTACTGACGCCGCCGGAGGCACGACCTTCGCCGAGCGCATCGGTGAGGTCGACCCCGCTCTGGAGGGCGTGGAGAACCTGCAGGCCCTCAAGCCCCTCGTGGGGCAACTCGAGGAGCGCGACCGGCAGATCCTGCAGATGCGCTTCGGCGCGGAGATGACGCAGGCCGAGATCGGCGCGGAGCTCGGGGTCTCCCAGATGCATGTCTCCCGGCTGCTGACGCGGATGCTCACCAATCTGCGCAGCGGTCTGCTCACCGAGCGGTAGCCACCCTTGTTGGCCCGGCACGGCGGCCAACGACCGTACTGTGTGCGTGCGTCGCGCACGGTGACGACGCGGCGTGGCCGGTACGTGCCGGGCCGCGGTGCTGTGCGGAGCGCTTCCGACGAGCCAAGGACTCGTACCGCGCCCAGGATGGGAAGGGAACCCGGGGAACGAAGGCGCCGCAGGAGGACCAGGAACTCCCCCAAGTCGCCGGGGACGTCCGGGAGAACGTGGTCGGGACACGGGAACGGATGACGGCCTTCGAAGTCGTCGAGGTCAATGTCGCCGTGGACGATGTGCATCTGCCCGGTGAGGAGGAGCCCGAGACAGCCAGGGTGCGGTAGCCGCCGCCCTGCCGACGCCGCCCGTACGGCACCACCCGAGAGGCTTACGGCCTCTCGTGAGCGCGCCCTCCGGCATACGGCGGCCCCCGCCACCGGACGGATGATGACCGGTGGCGGGGGCCGCCTGTTGCGCTGAGGGGGCTGTCAGTAGCCGTAGCCGCCATAGCTGCCGCTCGACGCGGAGCCGCTGCCGTACGTGGAACCCTTGTCCGCGGAGGAACCGCTGTCCGATGAGCCGGCGTCGGCCTCACCCGCGCCGCCGCCCTTCGCCTTGGCGGCGGGGATCGTCTTTCCGCGGTCGTTCTTGGCGTCCTTCTTGATGGCGAACCAGGTGCCGCCCACGCCCTGGCCGTTGGTCTGGCCGGGCTCCTTGTCACCCTTGAACGTGTACGCGGGCCAGCAGTTGATGGCCTCCTGCTTGGTCCCGTTCGGTGTGGTGAACGTGAAGAGCAGCTTGGGGTCGAGGCCCGCGGCCTTGGCGTCCGCCGCCGTCACCGGCGCGGACGGCGTCCACTTCTCCAGGCACTTGGCGTCACAGGCCGTCTTCATGGGCCAGGGCGTGTCCTTGGTGAAGAGGTAGAGCGTCTTGCCGTTCTTGTCCGTGAGGACCTTGCCGAGCTCAGGACTGTCGAGTACGCCGAGCGCGGGGCGCTCCACGCCGCCCTTCTTGCCGTCGGGGGCGGAGGCGAACCAGGTGCCGCCCACGTTCTGGCCGTTGGTGTCCCCGGCCTTGGTGTCCTTGGAGTAGCGGTACATGGGCCAGCCCGCGAGGGTCAGCTGCTTGGTGCCGTCGGCCCGGGCGACGGAGCCCAGGAGGTCGGGGTTGAGACTGGCCGATGCCTCCGCGTCGTCCGCCGGAACGGGCGGCCACGTCTTGGCGCAGTCCCCCTCGCAGTTGGACTTGGCCGGGTCGGGGGTGTCCTTGTCGAAGCGGTACAGCGTCATGCCCTCGCTGTCCGTCACGATCGGGCCCAGCTTGGCATCCGCTCGTACCGCCAACTGGCCCGCGGCCTTGGGCTCCTGGGCGTCGGCTTCGCCTGCCTCAGCCGGCTGACCCGCCTGCCCCGCCCCGACCTTCGGCGCGGCGGAACCGGCCGCCGGCTGGACGAGCTTGGTGTCCGCGGGCTCCTCCGCCCCGCACGCCGTGGCCAGAAGCATGGTCGCCGCCACACCGGCGAGCGACACATTTCGCCACTTCCGCATATCCATTCCTCACGTTCGCAATCTCACCGGGCATCTCCACGCGGCGCTCCCGCATATGTACGGAGGAGCTGCCGAGCGTGTTCAAAGGCCCGCGGGGATTCCGCCCGCGAGGCAGAACCACCGCTGCCGAAGGGCTCGGTCCGGGCGTGTCCGAAAATCAGCGCCGTCGGAGGAGATCCGGTGGGGCATGGCGGGTGCGGTGGATGGCGCCCGGACGTGCGCGTATGGCCCGCACCGGACGACGTGGGGGCGAACACGGCCGGTGAGGGGGTGAAGGTGTCGGACGGCGACCAGGGCTGCCCACGCCCACGTGCCGCGTCCGTCAAGGTCCGCCCGGTAGCGGGGCGACCTGGCGCGGTCAGCTGCAGGGCACCCGCCCGGCCTCGTAGCCTCGTAGTGGCCCCACGCGGCCGCTCGGGGGGCGGTGCCACGCGGCGAGCGGGAGGAACCGTGGCCGGCGCGTGTCCGGGCGATCTTGTCGGGCCCGCGACGCCTGGCACACACTCCCCCAGCGGTAGCTGGGGGAGCCGCGGACCCCGCCCTTCGGGCGGACGGCGCTACTTTCGAAACACGCCTAGTCCCGGTCGATGTGCTCGGGATGGGTCAGATTGACCCCCGTGCCGGGTTCGAAGATGTGCCCCCGGGCCACGTCGAGCCACAGCTCGATGGGCCTGCCCTCCCGTGCGTGGGTGGCCGCGCTGAGGCGGGTCACGATCTGATGGCTCTGGGCCCCGGTGTCCTGGACGCCGGAGTCCGCGGCGATCTCGTCCAGTTCCGCGCTGACGGCGCGGCCTGCCTCCTCGGTGAAGTACGTGTAGACGTCCGAGCCCACGGACTCCAGCACATCGACCGTGGCGGTGAAGGTGAAGGTGGAGCTCGCTCGCCCCATGTCGACCAGCGACGCGTCCTCGAAGTCCTCGGGCCGGAAGCCGATGATGAGCTCACGAGGGGCGTTCTGGCGTTCCAGCGCCTGGCGCGTCCGGTCGTCCAGAGGCAAGTCGCCCAGGGAGGTGCGCAGGACGTTGTCCTGAAGGTCGGCATGGAGGAAGTTCATCGCCGGCGATCCGATGAAGCCCGCCACGAAGAGGTTGCGCGGCTCGTCGTAGAGGTGCTGGGGCGAACCGATCTGCTGGACGACACCGTTCCGCAGTACCACCACACGGTCGCCGAGGGTCATGGCCTCGGTCTGGTCGTGGGTGACGTAGACCGTGGTGGTGCCCAGCCGCTGCTGGAGCCGGGAGATCTGGGTCCGCATCTGGACGCGGAGCTTGGCGTCCAGATTGGACAGCGGCTCGTCCATGAGGAACGCCTTCGGGCTGCGGACGATCGCACGGCCCATGGCCACACGCTGCCGCTGGCCGCCGGAGAGGTTGGCCGGCTTGCGGTCCAGATGCTCCGTCAGGTCGAGAATCCGTGCCGCCTCCTCCACCTTGGAGCGGATGGTGGCCTTTTCCGTCTTGGCCAGGCGCAGGGCGAAGCCCATGTTGTCCCGGACACTCATATGCGGGTAGAGGGCGTAGCTCTGGAAGACCATCGCGATGTCGCGATCCTTGGGGGCCTTGTCGTTGACGACCTGGTCACCGATGCGCAGCGTGCCCTCGGTGATGTCCTCCAGGCCCGCGATCATGTTCAGTGTCGTGGACTTGCCGCACCCCGACGGGCCGACCAGGATCACGAACTCGCCGTCGGCGATGTCGAGGTTGACGTCTTTCACGGCGAGGGCGCCGTCGGGGTACCTCTTGGTGATTCCCTCGAGAATGATCTCGGCCACGGTCGTTCTTCCTTGTCCTCTGGTCGACGTCCTCCGGTCGACAGCTCCAGGCCGGGAGCTCCGGTCGGTGGCAGGTCAGCCCTTGACCGCCCCGGAGGTCAGCCCGGCGACAATCCGCCGCTGGAACAACAGTACGAAAATAATGATGGGGATGGTGATCACCACAGCGGCCGCGGCGATCGATCCGGTCGGCTGCTGGAACTGGGAGCTTCCGGTGAAGAAGGCGATGGCGGCCGGCACCGTCCGCGCAGCGGTGGTCGAGGTCAGCGAGATCGCGAACAGGAAGTCGTTCCAGCAGAAGATGAAGACGAGGATGGCGGTGGTGAAGACGCCGGGCGCCGCCAGCGGGGCGATCACCAGCAGGAAGGCCTGGGTGGGCGTGGCACCGTCGACCTTGGCCGCCTTCTCCAGGTCCCAGGGGATCTCCCGGAAGAAGGCCGAGAGGGTGTAGATCGCCAGCGGCAGGGAGAAGGTCATATACGGGATGATCAGCCCCGGCCAGGTGTCGAAGATGCCGAGGACGCGCTCGATGTTGAACAGCGGCGACACCAGGGAGATCGGTGGGAACATCGCGATCAGCAGCGACATGCCGATGAGCAGCCGCTTTCCCGGGAAGCGCAGCCTCGCCACGGCGTAGGCGGCCATGGTGCCCAGCACGACGGCGATGAACGTCGCGATGAGCGCGATACCGATCGAGTTGATCAGGGCCCGGGTGAACTCGGAGGTCTCGAAGATGCCGCGGTAGTTCTCCAGGGTCCACTTCGTCGGGACGACGTTGCCGTCCGTGAGCGTGCTGGGGTCCTTGAACGAGAGCGCGGCGATCCACCACACCGGAAACAGGGCGTAGAGAACCACCAGCACATTCACCATGGCCCAGCCGAGGGCATGTCTCTTGCCTGCTGCCGCCATCAGCGCTTCACCTCCGAACCGGGTGCGGCCGTGCCGAACAGCTTGATGAAGACGAAGGCGATGATCGCGACGCAGATGAAGATCAGCACCGAGATCGCCGACCCGATGCCGAGGTTCAGCGCGGTGAACAGGTTGTCGTATCCGAGGATCGACACGGAGCCGGTGTCGTGGGCGCCGGCGGTCAGTACGTAGATGTTGTCGAAGATCCGGAAGGCGTCCAGGGTGCGGAAGAGCAGCGCCACCAGGATCGCCGGTTTCATCAGCGGCACCGTGACCAGCCAGAAGCGCTGCCAGGCGTGGGCACCGTCGACCATGGAGGCCCGGAGTGTCTCCTCGGGCACCAGAGCGAGTCCCGCCAGGAGCAGCAGCGCCATGAACGGGGTCGTCTTCCATACCTCCGCGAGGATGATCAGTCCGATGGCCGGCCATTGCTCGGTCAGCGGGGCGCTGCCCTCGGACAGCAGCGCCGCCAGATAACCGGTGTCGGGCGTCCAGGCGTACTGCCAGGAGAACGCACCGACGACCGTCACGATCCCGTACGGAATCAGGATGGCCGTGCGGACGGAACCGCGGCCGAAGATGGTGCGGTGCATGACCAGGGCGAGACACATGCCCAGCACGAGTTCGATGGCCACCGAGACGAGGGTGATCAGTACGGTCACCCAGAAGGCCGTCCACCAGAACGGGGAGGTCAGGACGGCGCCGTAGTTGCGGAGGCCGATGAACTCGGCTCTCGCCGGGAAGCGCAGATCGTACCGTTGCAGGGACAGATAGATGGCGTAGACGATCGGATACGCCGTCACGGCGAGCATGACGAGGACAGCGGGGGAGCACAGCAGCCAGCCGAGCCGCCTCTCCTGCCGTGCCCCGGCGGACAGCGCCTCGGACGACGGCTCTCCCTCCGCCCCCGGAGGCCTCGCATCGGCCGGTACGGCCCGACTGCTCATCGTGTCCTCCCCGGGGATGCGGTACGCAAGGGGTGCAGGCGGCTCACGGGACCAGCCCCTCGGACTCCAGGGCCTCGGTGATCTGCTCTCTGACCTCGGCGATCGAATTCACCGGCTGGATCTCGGACGGTGGCGAGAGGGTGTGGGAGGTCGCGATCGAGACGTTTTGGTAGGCGGGGGTCAGCGGACGCACACTCGCCGTCTCCAGCGCGTTCAGCACGACACCGGCGAAGGGATAGCTGTCGATGAGCGCCCGGTCGGAGTACAGACTGCGCAGGGTGGGCGGCAGACCGCCCTCGAGCGCCGCGGCGAGCTGGTTGTCGCGGTTGCGCAGGCACAGGGCCGCTTCGTAGGCCAACTCGGCGTGGCGGGAGTAGGCGCCGACCGCCAGGTCGATGCCGCCGATGGTGGGATGGGCCGGCAGGTCCGCGCTCACCCTGGGATAGGGCGCCCAGCGGAAGTTCTTGAACAGGGTCGGGTTGTTCATCTTCATCGACGGATAGACGAACGGGTAGTTGATCTCGAAGGCGGCCGAACCGGATTCCATGGCGAGCCGGTTCTCGTCCTCCATCTGGTTGGACAGGGACGGGTCCGCTGCCGGGGAGGTCGCCAGGTCACGCATGATCTGGGCGGCCCTGACGGCTGGCGGGCCCAGAGAGGGCCTGGACACGTCCGGCGTCAGGATGGAGCCTCCGGCGCTCGCCACGAGAGAGTTGAACCAGACGGTCAGGCCCTCGTACTGGGCGCCTTGGATCTCGACGTAGTGCGGCTTGCCCCTCTTCGCCAGATCGCGGGCCATGTCGAGCATCTCGGCCCAGGTCTTGGGCGGGGTGGGGACCAGGTCGTCGCGGTACCACAGCAGTTGTGTGTTGGTGTTGTACGGGACGGCGTACAGCTCGCCCTGCCACGTCCCTGTCCGCAGGGGTACCTGCAAGGTGTCCGCGATGGCCTGCCGCCGGGCGGCCCCGGTCCACGGGCGGATCCAGCCCGCCTCGGCGAACTCCGCGGCCCAGGTGACATCGAGCCCGAGGATGTCGAGCGAGCTGTCCTCGGCGGCGAGCCTGCGGACGAGTTGCTGCCGTTGGCCGTCCGCCGTACGGGGGAGCTTGTGGTAGCTGATGGTGTAGCGGCCGCCCGACGCCTTGCTGCAGTTGTCGGCCGCTTTCTGGAGCGCCCCGGAGTCGTCGGGGAAGTTGTACCAGTTGAGGGTGGGGCGGCCGCCCCCGGCCTCGCCCCCGCACGAGGTCAGCAGCGAGGCCAGCAGGGGGAGTACGACAACGGCAAGAGCACGCAACCGCCGCTGGCCGCGCGGGCGTGGCCGCAGGCCGGGACGGCGCCCCGCCGCCGGGTGAACCCGTCCGTCCATGCGTCCTGCACCTCACTCCCTGGGGCCACTGGTCAACCGGGCTTGATTACGCTGCGTAGTGTTGTCGTCACTGGACCTTAGAGGGGGACCACAGCGATAGCAAGCGCCCAGGGGGATGAGAGGGGAGTGTCTTGCTCTGCCGTCGCCAGGGAGCGGACCGGCCACCCACGGCCTGTCCTGACGTGCTGTCATCGCGCGGTGGGTGCCGTCGTCCCGGTCGAACCGCTCCGCTCCCGCATCCGTGGCGGGGCGGCTCGCGGGATGTGCGGACGTCACCCGGGAACGCGGCGGCTTCTCTCGCAGGCGGCAGCCATCCCGTACATCTGGGAGACGACCTCCGGGCGGCAGCCGTCATGCCACGGTCTGATGCCACAACCACCATGGGGACTGATTCGGCGAACCCCTCCGATCTCGTACTTTCTTGATCGAAACCCGAGCGATCAGGAAGACAGGGATGCATGTACGGCAAGGCATTCGCTCCCGAATACCAAGGCGCCCTCGGCTCCTCCCTCTCCGTGAACTCCTCGTACGAGGAAGTCCTGGCCAGGGCTAGTGAGGAGCAGCGGCAGTCGGTGCTGGACTACGCGCGGGCCGGGCTCGCCGTCGCCGAGGCGAACCGGCGGCTCGGCCGGGTGGACGACGCCGGGCACGCCTGGCGGGAGAGTTACCGGGCCGCACGGCGCGCCGGTGACCAGGGGCTGATGGCCTGGGCGCTGTGGAGCGGCGGGACCCTGGCCCGTCAGTGCGGCAGACCGGCGCTCGCCCGGCGCTGGCTGGCGGCCGCGGCCGAGCTGGCGCAGCGCGGAGGCGACAGGATCGCGCGCGGCTACTCGGTCGCCGGGCTCGCCGAGACCGGCCGTATCCAGGGCGACTACGCGGCGGTCCGTGAGCTCCATGAGCAGTTGCTCGCGGAGGCCCGGGAGCACGGCGAGGCCCGGCACATGGTGTGGGCGCTCGAAGGCATCGCGCAGATGCATCGCAACACCGGCTCGTACGGCACTGCGCTGTCGATGTTCGAGGAGGCGGCGGAGATCGCCTGGAACGCCGATGACGCCCGCGGCCGGGCCTGGGCGCTGCGCGGCATAGCCGACGTCCTGTCCTTGCAGGGCCGGCCGGAGCGGGCGCTGGAGCTGCTCGCCGAGGCGGAGGAGATGTGCCGTTCGATGGATCTGGCCGGCGCGCTGGCGTACAACCGCAAGATGCGGGGCAACGTGCTCTTCCGCGACGGGCGTTACGAGGAGGCCTGCGAGGTCTACGCGGGCGCGTTGCGCTCGTTCCGGGCGATCCACGAGCCGCGTGGCGAGGCGCTCTCCCGGCTGGGTCTCGTCAAGTCACGGGCGCGGCTGGGCAGGCCGAGCGAGGAGACGCTGGCCGAACTCGAGGAGCTCCACGACGCGTTCGACCGCATCGGTCTGCACCAGGCGCGCGACAGCGTCAAGACGTTCCGCGCCGAGGTGGAGCGCCCGGGGCGCGCCGCCCGGCCAGGGGGCCGTGCGGCCGGGGCCGCGCCGAAGTCCGCGGGAGAGCAGGGAAGTCAGTGATCCTGGAGAGCCCGTGGCCATGGGGCGGGCGGATCGTGCAGATTGGTTCCATGACGAATGATCAGTCCGTTCCGCCCGGCATCGACACCCGCTTACCGCACTCCGCCCGGATGTACGACTACTGGCTCGGCGGCAGCAGCAACTTCGCCGCCGACCGGGCCCTCGGTCAAGCATTCGAGCAAGCGATCCCCAGCATCCGGACGATGGCACGCGAGAACCGCAGGTTCCTCGGCCGTGCCGTCCGCTACATGGCGGGGGAGGCCGGTATCCGGCAGTTCCTCGACATCGGGACCGGCGTGCCCGCAGCGGGTGACACCCACTCCGTCACCGCGATCGTCGCACCCGACAGCCGTGTCGTCTGCGTGGACAACGACCCGATCGTGCAGGCCCATGCACAGGCCCACGCCGAGTCCCTGACCACCGACGACGGCACGGCACGGACCGTCTACCTCAAGGCCGACCTCCGACGGCCGGACGAGCTCCTCGCGGCCCCCGCTCTCACCGCCGCCCTCGACCTCGACCGGCCCGTCGGCCTGTTGCTGGTGGCGGTGCTCATGCTCGTCACGGACGAGGACGACCCCTGGGCCCACGTCGCCACGCTCCTGGACGCGCTTCCGCCCGGCAGCCATGTCGCCATCACCCACCCCAGCCAGGACTTCAACCCGTCGGCCATGGCGGATGTCGTGCGCGCCGCCGAGCAGGGCCGGATGACGCTCGTCCCCCGCGGCCGGGGCCAGGTCGAGCGCTTCTTCGGCGACTGGGAGCCGGTCGACCCGGGCATCGTGCCCGTCATGAGCTGGCATCCGGAGAGCGAGCCGCCCACCGATCCCAACGCCGCCTATTACTGGGCAGGTGTGGCGCGCAAGAATCCGTGAATCCGGTACCGGGCCCTTAGGGCGTGTTTCGAAAGTCCCGCCTGGCTCGCGACGCCTGGCACGCACGCTCGCTGCGTTGTCGGGCTCGTCCGAGTACGCCCAGTACGAGGACGACCCTCCGCCTTGCGATCGCACGCACCAGCC
>NZ_JBQQBW010000116.1:0-19881 GCF_052245415.1 Streptomyces sp. 8N706
TCGGCGACCGCGTGTGCCATCGCGGACTGCATCCGCACCCCGAGGACGTCCAGCTTGAGCAGCCCCAGGTCCTCGACGTCGTCCTTGTCGAACTGCGACATCGGGAAGCCGTCGCCACTCGCGACGACGGGAGTGCGGTCGTGCAGTGAGGCGTCGGACAGCAGCACCCCACAGGGGTGCATGGCGATTCCGCGCGGCAGCGCGTCGAGCGCCTCCACCAGCTCCCACAGCCGGCCGTGCCGGTCCTGCTCGGCGGCGACCGCGCGCAGCTCGGGCAGTTCGGCGAGCGCGGCGCGGGCGTCGCGGGCGCGGATGTGCGGGAAGGACTTCGCGAGCCGGTCGGTGTCCGCCGGATCCATGCCGAGAGCGGCGCCCACGGCCCGGATGGCGTGCCGGACCCGGTAGGTCTCGGGCATGGCGACGGTGGCGACCCGCTCCGCACCGAAGCGGTCGAAGATCGCACGGTAGACGTCGAGGCGGCGGGCGGACTCGACGTCGATGTCGATGTCGGGCAGCACGCGCCGCTCCCTCGAGAGGAAGCGCTCCATCAGCAGGTCGTGCTCCACGGGGTCGGCGTGCGCGATGCCGAGGAGGTGGTTGACGAGCGAGCCGGCGCCGGAGCCGCGGGCGGTGACCCGGATACCGAGCGCGCGGGTGTCGTCGACGACCTGGGCGACGGTGAGGAAGTACGAGGCGAAGCCGTGGTACTCGATGATGTCCAGTTCCTCGTGCAGCCGCTCCCAGCGCTTCCGGTCACGGTCGTAGCCGCGCAGCACCATGGCGGCGGCGCACCGGCCGCGCAGGGTGCGGTCGGCGGTGCGCCGCTCCGCCCCCACCAGACGCGGCTCGGGGAAGTGCACGCTGCCCAGCCCGAGGTCGTCCTCGGGATCGACCCGGCACTCGGCGGCGGTTCGCCGCGTCTCCTCCATCAGGCGGTGCGCGGTGTCCCTCCGGAAGCCCGCGGCCTCCGCGATCCGTTCGGCGACGAGGGCCATGTCCGGCTCGCCCTTGAGCCAGCGCTCGCCGCTGTCGAGCGTCTCCGGCCTGCGCGGATCGATGGGTACGAGGCGGCGCGCGGCGTCCAGTACGTCGGCGACCGGGCCCTGCCGGGGGTCGGCGTAGCGCACGGCGTTGGTCAGCACGGCCGGTACGCCCTGGTCCATGGCGAAGCCGACGGTACGGGCGGCGAGCCGCAGCGAACCCGGGCCGGTGCCGGCGCGCCCGTGGTGCGCCGCCTCCAGCCGGAGCGCGTCGCCGTACATTTCCCGCCATGGGGCGAGCAGTCGCGCGGCGCGGTCGGGGCGGCCCGCGGCGAGGGCGCGGCCGATCCCGGAGTCGGGGCCGAGCAGCACGGTCAGCCCGCTACCGGCGGACTTCTCGAGGTCGGAGTGGTCCAGGGCGGGCTGCCCGGCGCCGCCCGCGTGGGCGGCCGAGACCAGTCGGCACAGCGCGGCCCAGCCGGTGGCTCCGTCCCGCGCGAGGAAGACCGCCCGGGGTGCGGACTCGTCGATGAACGCCCCGCCGCGCACCGGCGTACGCCTGCGTTCTGTGCGCTCGCCGCCGTCCCCCGGCCGCTCCCTCACGGCCAGCCCGGCGCCGAACAACGGTCGTACGCCGACCGCGGCACACGCCTTGGCGAACCGGACCGTCCCGGCGAGGGTGTCCCGGTCCGCCAGCGTGATGGCGTCCATGCCCCGCTCCGCGGCGCGTTCGGCGAGCCGCTCCGGGTGCGCGGCGCCGTAGCGCATGGAGAACCCGGAGACGGTGTGCAGATGCGTGAACCCGGACACCCGCACCTCCCGCAGCTCTCCCCCCTGGCCGAAACCTTTCCGTCCTCTCCTCCCACCATAGACCACACTTCGAACATTCGTACGAGCAGTTCGAGCGGCTCTCCAGGCGGCCCACCCCGGTCACGCGATCGGCCTTCCGCCGACCGCGGGGAATGCCCGCCGTCGGCGGCCGCACAGCCATGGATCTTCCGCACCCGGTGCAGCGAGGGGCGGCGAACGGACCCGGCCCGGGAGGCCGCCGAGGGGATCGCCGTCCCGGGACGCCCTCGACAAGGCCGCACAAATCGATCCGACGGCGACACGCCGACGCGAAGCGTCGCTTTCCGGCCGAGCTGACCCGGGGGCGAAGGGGCGCTACTCAGCGTTTGCACACGTCAGAGGCGTGTTTTTACTTGAAGCAGGAATTTTCGTCCATATTCTGGACACCGCTTCGACCCGCCGCACACAGCCTCCGACCTGCCCGAATGTACATTCGGGCACTATGTGTGCGTGAATCACGACCAGAAGTGACCGTTGGATGTGCGTTCACCGTTCGCTTGAGCAAGACTCCCGTCCGGCATCTGCACCCCCGAAACAAGAGGAGCATGCGACATGCGGTACACCATTGGGGCGTTAGGGGCGGCCGCCGCCCTGGCCGTCGGCTGCCTGGCGAGCACCACCGCTGTGGCACACGCCCAGAGCGGGGAGGAGAGCCGGCTGTACGCACCCTCGGCGCTGATACTCACCGTCGGCAAGGGCGAGGACGCGGCGACCGCCGCCGTGCAGCGAGCCGTAACGCTGCGCTGCACCCCCCGGCCCGGCGGCGATCACCCGGCCCCGGCCGAGGCGTGTACGCAACTGCGCGCAGTGAACGGCGAGTTCGCGGCGCTGACCGACACGGCCGGCTCCGGAACCGTGTGCACCAGAATCTGGGACCCGGTCGTCGTCACCGCCGAGGGAGTCTGGGAGGGGCGCCGGGTGTCCTGGACGCACACCTTCGCCAACCAGTGCGTGCTGGACGGGACCCAGGGGAGCGTCTTCTCCTTCTGAGCCCTTCTGAGCCCTTCCGGTCCTTCCGGTCTTCCGGCCCTGCCGGGACCGGCCGGTCCGCCCCGGCTCTTCTGCGTTCCTCCGCGCCCCTGAGTCCGTCCGAGAGCGTTCGAGTCTCCCCGTGAACGTCCAAGGGGCGCGCCGCGACCGGGTCCGTGGGGGGCCCGGCCGCGCAGACGCCGGCCCCGGCACCGTCGACGGTGCCGGGGCCGGCGGTATACCACCGCTGCCGCGTCAGCCGATCTCCGCTCCGAACGCCTCGAGCGCCTCCGGCACCGGCTGGAAGAAGGTCGTACCGCCCGAGGAGCAGTCCCCGCTGCCGCCGGAGGTCAGCCCGACCGCCGTGTCACCGGCGAAGAGCGAGCCGCCGCTGTCACCCGGCTCGGCGCAGACCGTGGTCTTGATCAGACCCTCGACCGTGCCCTCGGAGTAGTTGACGGTCTCGTTGAGGCCGGTGACCTCGCCGTCCTGCACCTGCGTGGTGCTGCCACTGCGCTGCACCTTCTGCCCGACGGTCGCCTCGCCCGCCTTGGCTATGGACTGGGTGCTGCCGTTGTAGAGGTCCACCGCGCTGGGGTGCTGCGTACTGCCCGAGTACTTCACCAGTGCGAAGTCATTGCCGGGGAACTGCGAGTCCTGCATCGTGCCGATCGCGGTGCCGCCCGCGGACTCGGACCACTCACTCCCCTTCTTCCCGCAGTGCCCCGCGGTGATGAAGGCCGACTCCCCGCCCACGGTCACATTGAAGCCGAGGGAGCAGCGGCCACCGCCACTGTGGATGGCATCGCCGCCGGCGATGAAGGTCCGGTACTCACCGGCGGTTCTCTCGAGCTCGACCTTGCTTCCGAGGCCGTCGACCACCGTGTTGAGACGGTTGAGCGCGGCGCCCTTGACCGTGCGGTCGGCCGTCACGACCACCTTGTTCGACCGCGGGTCGACGGACCACGAGGTGCCCGGGATGGTGGCCTTGTCAGCCAGGGTCTCCCGGGCGGAGTTCAGCTCGGAGAGCGTGTGCTGGACGATCTTCGCCACGGCACCCTTGGCGCGGACCTTATCCGCGGCCGCCTTGTCCACGACATTGACCACGAGCTTCTTGGCCTCGGTGTCGTAGTACGAGCCCGCGGTGTCGGCACCCAGGTCGGAGGCGACCTGCGAGGCCAGCTTCGTGGCCGCCGGTGCCGACAGAAGCTCCGGGCTCGGGGCGGGGGCGGGGGACGCGTCGGCGTTCTGCAGGGTCAGCGCCGCGGCGACGGCCGCCGCCACTCCCGCTCCCGCGATCGCCGTGCGCCGCTTGGTGATCCGTCGGTGCTTCAAGTCACGACCTCCAGTGGGGGGTTGGGCCCTGCTGTGGGGAGCATGGGGCCCGGAGGATGTACGTACGTGCGTACACAGAGAACGGGCCACCCCAAGGGCGGCCGCGTCCATGCCAATCGGCGCCGCCGAGTATGCCCAGGGGCCCGGGTGGCGCACAAGGTCGAGTTCAGGTCGTGTGTACGAAAACACAAGTGCGCCCCCTCACGGGGGCGCAGTTGGGGCGTGTGGGCCATCTTCGGGGATCAGCCCGGGGCGTCAGAGGCAGGGGCACTCCCCCAGGCGTCGCGGGCCGACAAGATTGCCCGGACGCACGCCCCAAGATGGTCCGAGTCTCCTCACCGAGCGCAGGCGACGCACGCCATACCGGTCAGGAGCGGACAGATATGATCACGCCGCGCGCTGACGGCCTTTCCGCTTCCGGGGTTCTACCGCGGAGGGTCGGCGGCCGGGCGGCCACCATCGGCGCGGGCCTCGCCCCGCGCCGCGGAACGGACGCCCTCGGCGGGCGATCCTGCGGGGGCAGGAGCGGCCTCACCGCCCGGTACGGACTCACCCCCCGGTACGGACTCGGCAGCCGGTGCCGCGTCAGCGGACGGAGCGGGAGCCCCGCCGGCCGGAACCGGCGGCACGGCCTCAGCGGACGGCTGGGCCTCGGCCGACGGCTCGGCCACAGCCGGCGGCACGGCCTCAGCAGGCGCTACGGGTCCGGCAGGCCCCGCTTCCCCGGAGGCGCCGGCTCCCTGGGGAACCGAAGCCGGGGTCGCGGTGGCCGCGGCAGGTGCGGCTCCGGGCTCCGGCGTCCGCGGCGGCGGCGAAACCTGCGGAGGGGCCGCGGCGTACGGCCCCTGCTGGGCCCGCTCGAGGAACCGCAGCAGCTCCACCGGGAAGGGCAGCACCAGCGTGGAGTTCTTCTCGGCCGCCACCGCCACCACCGTCTGCAGCAGCCGCAGTTGGAGCGCGGACGGCGTGGCGGCCATCTGCTGGGCCGCCTCCGCCAGCTTCTTCGACGCCTGGAGCTCCGCGTCGGCGTTGATCACCCGGGCGCGCCGCTCACGGTCGGCCTCCGCCTGGCGGGCCATCGACCGCTTCATCGTCTCGGGCAGCGACACATCCTTGATCTCGACCCGGTCGACGGTCACCCCCCAGCCGAGGGCCGGGCTGTCGATCATCAGCTCCAGCCCCTGGTTGAGTTTCTCCCGGTTGGAGAGCAGATCATCCAGCTCGCTCTTACCGATGATCGACCGCAGCGAGGTCTGCGCCATCTGCGAGACGGCGAAACGGTAGTCCTCGACCTGGACGACGGCGTCCGCGGCGTCCACGACCTTGAAGTAGACGACGGCGTCGACGCGCACGGTCACATTGTCCCGGGTGATGCCCTCCTGGCCCGGCACCGGCATGGTGACGATCTGCATGTTCACCTTGCGCAGCCGGTCCACGATCGGAACGATCATGGTGAAGCCCGGTTCGCGCACATGGGGGAGCAGTCGTCCGAGGCGGAGAACGACCCCGCGCTCGTACTGCTTCACCACACGTGCCGCGGCCAGGCCGTACACCGCGCCGCAGGAGAGCAGCGCGGCTCCCGCTGTCACGAGCTCCTCGACCATCACGGCCTCCCGCCCGTACGTATCGCGAACAATGCCCTTTATGTGCCTTGATACCCATATGGGTGCTGGTATCCACGATAATCCCGTGCCGTAACGGCCGGGAGAGCCGCGAGCGCGGCTGAGCCCCCGCCCTGTGCACCGGGCGGGGGCTCAGCCGCTGCCTGCTTCAGGCCTCCGAGGTGGAGCGGAGGCAGGGAAGGGCAGGGGTGGAGCGAAGGGCGATGTGGAGCGGAGGGGACGACGCACCGGCCGCTCGGATCAGTAGACGCTCACGCCGTACGCGCTCAGCGCTTCGGTGACCGGCTGGAAGAAGGTCGTCCCGCCGGAGGTGCAGTCCCCGCTGCCGCCGGAGGTCAGGCCGACGGCCGTGCTGCCCGAGTAGAGAGGGCCGCCGCTGTCGCCCGGCTCGGCGCACACATTGGTCTGGATCATGCCGTAGACGACATCACCGCCGCCGTAGTTGACGGTGGCGTTCAGCGCGGTGACGGTCCCGCCGTGAATGCCGGTGGTGCTGCCGCGGCGGGTGACGGACATCCCGACGGTGGCGTTGGCGGCGGAGGTGATGTCCTGGCTGCCGACGGTGCCGGGGTGGCTGATCGAGCTGTTGGTGTACCGGACCAGACCGTAGTCGTTGACGGGGAAGCTCGAGCCGGCGGTCGGGCCGATGACGGTGGTGCGGGACGAGTTGGTGTACCAGTTGCCGGCGCCGTCGGTGCAGTGGCCGGCGGTCAGGAAGTAGTACGTGCTGCCGCTGCGCACATTGAAGCCGAGCGAGCAGCGCCAACTGTCGGCGTAGATGGCGTCCCCGCCGGAGAGAAGCTTGCGGATCTTGCCTGCGGTGCGTTCGATACGGATCGCGCCGGCGTTGGCGCCGGCTTCCCGTTTGATCTCCTCGATGTCGGCGGGCGAGACCGTGCTGTCGGCGGTGACGACAAGGGCGTTGGTCGCCTTGTCGACATACCAGGCAGTGCCCGCCACATCGGCGGCGCGTACCGCGTCGCCCGCGTCGGAGAGCTGCGCTGCGCTGTAGATGGGGGTAGGGGGCTCGGCGTTGGCGGACGGTACCGCGAGAGCCGAGACGGCCAGGAGTCCGGAGGCCACGGCGATCAGCCGCGCGCGTCTCGCAATGCCGCTGTGGGGGGTGATGCGCTTGATCCTCACTTCTTCCTCCAGTGGGGAATCGGGGGTCCGCTTGGGTGGGCAGGCCCGTGAGGCGCAGCCAGCGAGCACTCCGGATTCCGGATACGACGTGCCCCTGACAAGCGCTGGGGGGAGTATTCGGCCGCCGGGCCCCGGGCCGCAAGGGCGCCTTTCGGCCGTGATGCGCGCATGCCGAAACGCCCCGGCGGCCGGGTGCCGCCGGGGCTGCGCGCTGCCCGGCCCGCGCTCGGACGGATCGGCGGGCCCAGGGATTCCGCTCCCCCGCCGGGACAGCGGAGGAGTGGGTGTTCCCGCGCGGGGGGAACGGGTGGAGACCCGTCGCGACACAGGACGACCGGCAGTCGCTCCCGGTGCCCCCGGTGCGGGCCGACGGGCCCGTCGCTGTCCTCGCCCTGCCGGGCATCACCGTCGAGCGGTGGTCCGTCGACGGTCGGATCCTCCTCGGCGTCCGTGCTCAGCACGGCCCCGCCGCCCTTCTCCGGTCACCGGCAGCGATGTCCGGAATCTGCCCCTCCAAGCGAGTGATGCGGTAAAGCGGGGACAGCACGAACAGCGGGCCGTACGGCGCCGGGACCGTTTCGGCGCGTTGTACGCGCCGCACCGCCCACTGCTGTGCGTCATCGCTCATGCCGTGCCTCTCAGCGCCGGGGAGAGCCCTCCCTCACGGGCTCGCGAAGTCCGAGGTGTTCGCGCAGCGTCGCACCTTCGTATGCCGTTCGGAACGCGCCGCGCTCTTGAAGCCGCGGCACCACCCGGTCGACAAACTCATCGAGCCCACCCGGGGTGAGATGTGGTACGAGGATGAAGCCGTCCGCCGCGTCCGTCTGCACGAACGCGTCCAGCTCCGCGGCGACCGACTCCGGTGTCCCGATGAAGGACTGCCGCCCGGTCGTCTCGAGGACCGTCTGCCGGATGGACAGCCCCTTCGCCTCCGACAGGGCCCGCCACTGAGCGGCGACGGCGAGCGGGTCGGCGATCCGGACCCTCCCCTGCACGAGCTGCGCGCCCGGGTCCGGGTCGATGTCGGGCAGCGGCCCGTCCGGGTCGTACCCGCTCAGATCACGGCCCCAGATCTGCTCGAGGGCGAGCAGGGCGTTCTGCGGGGAGACCTGCCGGCGGCGGATCTCGGCGGCCCTCTCCTGGGCCTCGGCGGCGGTGTCGCCGAGCACGACGGTCACCCCCGGCATGATCTTGAGGTCGTCGGGGTGGCGTCCGTACGCGGCCAGCCGCTTCTTGACGTCGGCGTAGAAGGCCCGGCCCGCTTCGAGGGTGCCGTGGCGGGTGAAGATCACATCCGCGGCGGAGGCGGCGAACTCCCGCCCCTCACCGGAGTCCCCGGCCTGGATGACGACGGGATGCCCCTGCGGGCTGCGCGGCACGTCGAAGGTGCCCTCGACGGAGAAGTGCTCGCCGTGGTGCGCGAAGGGGCGCGGCAGGCCGTCGGGCGTCCAGGAGTCCCAGAGCTCCCGGGCCGTGGCGACGAACTCGGCGGCGCGGGTGTAGCGGTCGGCCCGGTCCAGATAGCCGCCGCGCCGGCTATCTGGAAGTTCTCCCCGGTGAAGGCGTCGGAGGAGGTGACGACGTTCCACGCGGCGCGGCCCCCGCTGAGGTGGTCGAGGGAGGCGAGGCGGCGAGCCAGCTCGTACGGCTCGTTGAAGGTGGCGTTGACCGTGGCGGCCAGGCCCAGCCGGTCGGTGACGGCCGCCAGGGCGTTGAGCACGGTGATCGACTCGGGCCGGCCGACCACGTCGAGGTCGTGGATACGGCCCTTGTGCTCGCGCAGCCGCAGCCCCTCGGCGAGAAAGAAGAAGTCGAAGAGACCGCGCTCGGCCGTACGCGCCAGATGTTCGAAGGAGGAGAAGTCGATCTGGCTGCGGGCACGGGGATCGGCCCAGACCGTGGTGTTGTTGACACCGGGAAAGTGGGCAGCGAAACGTATCTGCTTACGGATGGTCATGCTGTGGCCCCCCGGTCGCGTACATAGCGGTTGGCCGGGCGCGCCAGCTCCAGGTGCTCCCTGAGCGTGGTTCCCGGATAGAAGCGGCGGAGCAGATTGCGGTGCTGGAGTACGGGCACGGTGCCGTCGACGACCAGCGCGAGGTCACGGCGGGCGTCGGTCGGCCGCAGATGGAAGCCGTCGGCGGCCCCCGCCGCGTACCAGTCCCCGATCAGGTCGGCCAGCCCCACGGCGTCGGCGGTCGTGCGCAGTTCGATGGGCAGTGAGACGAGGACGGACGGGCGGCCGGGGTCCCGGCCGTGTTCGCGGGCCCGTTCGCGCAGGTCCTCACGGGCGTCCCGGGCCGTTTCGGGGTCCTCGGCCCGCAGCAGGACGACGTCGGCATGGCGGGCGGCGGTCTCCCGCCCGGGACCGCTGGTGCCGTCGACGACGACGACCGGGTGGCCCTGGGGCGGGCGCGGCACGATGGAGGGCCCGCGGACGCTGAAGGACGGGCTCTCGAAGTCGACATAGTGCAGCTTGTCGCGGTCGATGAAGCGGCCTGTCGGTATGTCGCGGATCTCGGCGCCGTCCTCCCAGCTGTCCCACAGCCGGGCGGAGACATCGGCGACATCGCCCGCCTCCCGCCACAGCGCCTCGGCCGGGGCGGCCGGACGCCGGCCGAACAGCCGCGCCTCGGCCTCGGACTCCGACACCCCGACGGCCCAGCCGGCGCGGCCGCGGCTCACCCAGTCGAGTGTGGCGAGCGCGGTGGAGACATGGAACGGCTCGGTGTGGGTCGTGGTGACGGTCGGCACGAGCCCGATCCGCTCGGTGGCGGGGGCCACACGGGCGAGCACGGCGAGCGCGTCCAGCCGTCCCCGCCCTTCCGCGGGCGGGGCGAAGGTGTCGTCGAGGGTGACGAAATCCAGCGTGCCGCGCTCGGCGAGGCGGGCCAACTCCACGTAAGGGGAGGCTTCGTACTGTCCCGCACCGTCGATGGCGGCTGCCAGATGGAGGGGACGGTTTGGTCCGGGCATGGTCATCCTTTTGAGGGGGGTGGCGGTGGGGTTCTCCCCGCCGGGGGGCGTGGCCCCACGGCGCGGAGAACCCCGTTACAGGACGGGCGGTTCCTGCCTGGTCCTCGGTGGTGTGTCGGCGAGGGGATCGCTGGTCAGGGACATCGGTTTCGTTCCTTGTTCCGGTGCACCCGGCACGGGCGGGCAGAGGGGCGGGACAACGGTGGGCGGCGCTCAGGCGCAGGACGGCGCTCAGGCGCAGGACCGCACCTCGGTTGGGGCGCGACAGGAGAGGTCGCACAGGAAGGCGAGGACGGCCCGCGCGGTCGCGTCGTTCTGCCGGAAGGCGGGCGCGTTCGTACGCGGCCGGGCGAAGGCTCCGGAGGCGCGGGCGTCGGTGTGCGGACCGATCGCGAAGCGCCGGGGGTGCGCGCGTCCGGAGCGGTCCAGGGTGCGGGCGTCATCGGGGCTGACCGCGAGCAGTCCGGCGGGGGTCGCGGCCGCGCCGTCCTCGTACAGCGCCCTCAGCACCCCGTCCCGGGAGCGGGCCACGGACGGCTCGGGCAGCCGGGCCTCGACCAGCGCCCGGGCCTCCACCGACGCCCCCGGCACGGCGGCGGAGGTGGCGCGGAAGACCCGGCGTACGGGGTCCATGGTGACCGCGGTGTCCGCCCCGAGGAAGCGCACGACTCCTGCGCGGGAGAGCGCGAGGAGCTGCCGCAGCCGGGGCCCCGGAGGCCCGGAGGCGAGATGGCTGAAGAAGCCGTGCCACCAGCCGCCGAGGTCGCCCAGCCGGATCAGCTGCCCGTAGACGGACAGCAGTCCGAGGAAGACCGCGAGGTCGGGGCTGTGGTCCGGATCGTGACGGCGGTCGAGGTCGGCCTCGATATAGCCGCGCAGGCCGTCCTGGAACGCGTCGGAGGTGGGGAAGCGCCGGCCCGCCAGGGGATGGTCGAGCGCGTCGAGATCGAGCCGGTCGGCGGGATCGGGTACGGAGGCCGCGACGAGGGCCTGGAGCTCCGCGCTGCCCGGCTCGCAGGCGGCGTACTTCTCCTCGAAGTCGGGCCAGTTGGCACGGGTGCGCGCGGGGTGGGCGGTGAACAGCCGGTGATAGTGGGCAAAGCCCAGCTCCTTCTCCACGAGCGGCCGGACGTCACGGCGGAAGTCCAGCGGTGCCGGGCGGCGCAGCAGCGCGTCGGTCTCGGCGGGGCCGAAGAAGCGGGGCAGCGGGGGCCGTTCGCCCCGGAGGGTGTAGCCGATCTTGGAGTGGTACGGGACGCCCCGGCGCGAGCCGACGTGCAGTACGGGTTCGCGGCCGGAGGGGTGGTAGCTGAGCCGCCCGGTGGCGTCCTCCGTGTACCGGCCGCCGCGCCCCTCGGTGAGCAGCACCATCAGATCGATGAAGGCCAGCCCGAAACCCCGGACGATGACCGGTTCGGCGGGCCGCAGTACGGACAGATCGCTGTCCGCGGTGAACTCGGGCGGCAGATGGACCAGGCCATGGGCAGCCGCGAAGCCGGCCAGCGCCCGCTGCTCCTGGTCGGGTTCGGCGTCGAGGTGTCCGAGGGCCAGGACGACGGTGTCGGTGAGGAGCGGCTCGGTCCGGCCTTCCAGCCAGACCCGCTGGCGTCCGTCGCGCGGGCCGGTGACGCACAGGGCCCGCCGCCGGTGCTCGCGGAGGGTGACCCGTGACGGCAGAGCGGCCGCCGAGTGCTCGTACACCCAGCCGAGATAGGCGCTCTGGAGCCGTCGGGTGGCGAAGCTCTGCGGGGTCAACTCCTCGACTTCCGAAATCAGTTCGGGATCGAGGACGACGGGCAGCGTCCCCGCGCGGATGCCGACGGCCCACTCGGCGAGCGAAGGGCCGGGCCGCAGGGGGCCTGCGCGCTCGACGGTGTCGTCGGTGAACATGGTGACGTCCTCGGCCATGGAGTTCATCCACAGCAGCGGGGACTGGTCGCGGCGCCAGATACGGCCGCCGCCGGGCGGGTGGGGGTCGACCAGATGGATGTCGAGCCGTCCGGAGGCGTAGACCTCGGGCAGGTTGGCGGCGATCCGCTCCAGCAGGCCCGTGCCGCGCGGCCCGGCGCCGACGATCACCACGGACGGCGTCGGCGCGGTCATCGGGCGCCCGCCGTGCCGCGTGCATGACCGAGGCCGCGCAGCACTGCGGTGGAGGTGAAGTCATCGCCGACCACGGCCCATGGGAAGGCCTCATTGCGGACAACGGAGTTGACCGCCATGGCGAGGAGCACGAGCACCGCGGTGGCGGCGGTCCACTGTCCGGTACGGCGGACGGGCACGATCCGCGGCTGCGCGTCCCGGGCGGACGCGGCGACGGGGGTGGGGGTGGAGGTGGAGGTGGAGGTGGGGAGAGTATCCGGTTGCGCGGACATGCGAAGGCTCCGTGGATGCTTTCAGATCGAGCACGGGTGGCAGATGCCTTCACAACACAGCACCGGAACCGCGCCCCTCAGCACGTCCGGAACCTTGAGGCTATGCGGACTGTACGGCCTGTTGTCAAGGCTGTCCGCAGAGTGAGCCGTACGGGCAACGCAGTTGACGCGGAAACGGATGCCTGTTCCACTGAGGCCATGTATTCATGGCAGCGGCTGGTCACCCGCAACCACATCGACTTCGGTCGGGTGTGGTCGTCGTCCTGTTCGAGCTGACCCCCTGTCTGTGAGCTGAGCCTGCCCCTCCCGGGACTTTGTCCGGGGTCTTCGGGCACGGCCGCCTCCCCGCGCATGTCCTCCACGCCTTCACGCAGCCCTCTGCTTTCCCCTCCCCTCGCTGCACCGCTGTTCCGCAGTGCCCCGGCTCTTCCGGTTCCCCCTGCTCTCCCTGTTCACCTGTGCCTTCGGCCTGCGTCAGCCATCGACAGGTCGCGGATCAGCCCACCGGACTCAGGTGACGTGTTCGTCGCCGGTCAGCGCTCCCCCGCCGATCAGCAGTCGCAGCCACAGCACTCGCAGCAGTCGCAACAGTCACACTTCTGGCACCATCCCTCGCGCTTCTTGTTCCGCTTCCAGGGGTCGTCGTACTCCTTCCGGCAGCACACCTGGCAGGTACAGAACAGGCCGAGCCAGACGGCACAGCCGGCGACGAGGCTCCGCTTGCGGGGGTTCGGCGGCCCGGGCTGAGGTCCGTACGGGCCGCCCGGTCCTCCCGGTGCCCCCGGACCGGCGGGGCCTCCTCCGCCGTAAGGGTTCCCTCCGCCGTACGGATTCCGCGGATCGTGGGGCGGCTGCCCGGTGCCGCCCCGCCCGTACGGCGGTTGCGGGGCGTACGGACCACCCCCGCCGGACCCGTGCGAGCAGGACACCCCGAAGGCACGGTCGACCGACCGCTTCAGTTCATGGGCGAGAAGGACATGCGCCAGCTTGCCGGCCTCCTCCCCCGCGAAGGTGACCTCCCGCAGGGCGAGCCGCACACCGTGCACGGCGTCGTCGCACAGCCGCCGTACCTCCGCCGGATCGGTGCCGGTCGCGGCGATGGGGTTCCAGGCTCCGGACGCCGCGTCGTCCGCGAGATCCTCCACCGCGTCCAGCAGATGGGCCAGTCGGCCGAAGAGCCGGCCGGCCTCCTCCAGAGGGGCGATATTGCCGGGCCGCCCGGCGAGCACGGCCGTATGGGCGAAGGCCGCCGCGGTCGCGGTCTCGGTGGGCTCGGTGACCAGCAGCAGCGAGGTCCCGGCACCGGCCGCGGTCTCGATCCCGGCCTGCCGGTCGACCGCGTCGACCAGGAGGGCGGTGTCGAAGCCGAGGTCCGCTCCCGTACGCGCCCCGGCGCGGTCCCACCGCGCCGCCACCCGGCGCGCCGCCGCGGCGACCGGACGACGGCCCAGCAGACCGTCCCCGTCCGCGACATGGTCACGCACCTTCGCCGACGCCAGAACGAGAGAGACGGTGGCGGCCAGCCGCGCCCCCTCGCCCCGGGCCACGGAGGCCGTACGCATCCCGCGCAGCGGACAGGGCCCGGCGGTGCGCCGCCAGTCGCCCGAGCTCCCGGACTGCGCCTCGGCGAGCACGGACACGATCAGGCCGTCGTAGTTGGTGGCGACCCGGGCGAACTGGCCGTGATCACCGCGCAGGGCCAGGCACAGTCCGCACAGATGGGCCATCCATTGCGTCCGCAGCCCCTCCGACAACCGGTGCCGGCATGGCCTGACTATTCCGAACAACGCTCCCCCTGCACATACGTTCCACCACTCAGGGCATGTTAGCGATCGTGCCGATCACCCGGACGACCCCCGCGTCACCCGTCCGGGGAGGTGTTTTTCCGCTACCACCCCGTCAGTAACCGTACGCAGGGGGAACCCTGATTCCTCACCACCCGTTGTGCACCAGTACCGTCACGAAACCTCTGTGCGGGGTCTATTCGCTTGGCGCAGCATCCGCATCATGGACGACCATAGAGAGGCGGACAGCAGAGACCGCGTGTGAGAGAGGAGGCGTCCATGGGATCGGTGCGCAAGGCGAGTGCCTGGCTGGGCCTCGTCGATGACAACGATGACGACCGCTACTACGACGACGACTACGCCGAGGGGCCCGAGCCCGGCGACGCCTGGGTGACCGACCCGCGGGTCCGGGTGGCCGACGAGGCCGCGCAGGAGCAGGGCACCCGTATCGCCACGGTCACCCCCGACAGCTTCCGGGACGCCCGGGGAGTCGGCGAGCTCTTCCGCGACGGCGTCCCGGTCATCGTCAACCTGACCGGTATGGAGCCCTCCGACGCCAAGCGCGTGGTGGACTTCGCGGCCGGGCTGACCTTCGGGCTGCGTGGCTCCATCGAGCGGGTCGCCACCCGCGTCTTCCTGCTCACGCCGGCCGATTACCAGGTGGTGAGCGGCGAGACCGGCCACCGTAGCGACGGATTCTTCAACCAGAGCTGAGGCGGGACCGCTCATCGGCCACCTCTCACCGATGCGTGTCCGCCCCGCCGCTCCGCGGTTCGCCTCCGGGCCCTGTCCTGCCGGTCATCGGCCGGACAGGGCGCAGCGAGGAGATCTCAGTCCCCGCGGAAGGCATCCAGCCCGGTGAGCGCCTTGCCCAGCACCAACTGGTGCATCTCCACGGTGCCCTCGTAGGTGAGCACCGACTCCAGATTGGTGGCGTGCCGCATCACGGGGTACTCCAGCGAGATCCCGTTGGCGCCCAGGATCGTCCGCGCGGTACGGCAGATCTCGATCGCCTCCCGCACATTGTTGAGCTTGCCGAAGCTGACCTGCTCGGGGCGCAGCCGTCCCGCGTCCATCCGCTGCCCCAGGTGGTGCGCGAGCAGGATGCCCTTGTGCAGCTCGACGGCCATGTCCGCGAGCTTGGCCTGGGTGAGCTGGAAGCCGCCGATCGGCCGGCCGAACTGCTCACGCGTCCGCGCGTAGTCGAGCGCGGCCTCGAACGATGCACGCGCGGCGCCCATCGCGCCCCACACGATGCCGTACCGGGCGTGGCTCAGACAGCTGAGCGGGCCACGGAGCCCGGTGACCTCGGGCAGGACGGCGTCGCCCGGCACCCGCACCTCGTCCAGGACCAGTTCGCTCGTGACCGAGGCACGCAGGGACCACTTGTGCTTGATCTCGGGCGCGGAGAAGCCCGCGGTGCCGGTGGGTACGACGAAACCGCGGATGCCGTCCTCGGTCTGCGCCCACACGACCGCCACGCCGGCCACCGAGCCATTGGTGATCCACATCTTGCGGCCCGTGAGGACCCAGTCGGAGCCGTCACGCTTGGCGTAGGTACGCATTCCGGCCGGGTCGGAGCCATGGTCCGGCTCGGTCAGTCCGAAGCAGCCGATGATCTCCCCGGCCGCCATCCCCGGCAGCCACCGCTGCTTCTGCTCCTCGGACCCGAAGCGGTGGATGGCGTACATCGCGAGGGAGCCCTGCACGGAGACCAGGGAGCGGATGCCGGAGTCGGCGGCCTCCAGTTCGAGGCAGGTAAGGCCGTACTGCACGGCGCTCGCGCCCGCGCAGCCATAGCCCTCGAGGGACATCCCGAGCGCGCCCAGGGAGCCCAGCTCGCGGGCGAGGTCACGGATGGCGGGCAGCTCGCCGCGCTCGTACCAGTCGGCGATGTCCGGCAAGACGCGGTCGGCGGCCCACTGGCGTACGGTGCGGCGCACCGCCAGATCCTCGTCGCTGAGCAGGTCGTCGAGCCCGAGCGGGTCGCCGGGGTCGAACGGCGGCATGCGTACTGCGGACATCGGTTTCGGCCTCCGGCGGTAAGGCTCCGCGGCGGCTCGCGCCGGGCGCGGTGATCATCCCGTTCGAGGGCGACGCTACGGTGGCGTAACCCGTGGCGTCCACCCCTGGTACCAGCGGTTCCGTCACGGACTCCGGCACAGCGGTCGGACCGCCGGAGCCTCGGGATCACCGAGCGGTGGGCGTCAGCCGGAGGAGTCGGCGCCGACCGTCTCGCGGCCACGGTTCTGCTGGCCGGGGACTCCGTCCACGGGGCGGCCGGCCCCGGAGCCCTTGTTCGAGCGCTCACCCGGCTGTCCGGGGACGTCGTGACGCTCGCCGCACTCCATGACCCGTGGTAGCCGCAGCGCGGCGAAGGCGCCGAGCAGCAGCAGTACGGCACTCACCACGAGCGTGACATGCAGGCCGTGCACGAAGGAGTGGCGGGCGGCGGCACGCAGCGCGCTGCCACCGGGGCCGTCGAGGCGGGCCGCCACCTCGTAGGCCTCGCCGAGCGAGTGCCCCGCCGCTCTGCCCGCCGCGGACGGCACACCGGGCACCGACGCCACCCCCGGCGCGTACGCCGCGTTCATGACGCTGCCGAGCAGCGCGATGCCGATGCCCGCCCCGAGCTGGTAGGACGTCTCGCCGATGGCGGCCGCGCCACCGGCCTCGGCGGCGGGTGCGTCGCTCAGCATGGACTCGTACGCGCCGAAGAGTGTGGTCTCGAGGCCGAAGCCGAGCAGGACGAGCGCCGATGTCAGCAGCCACGGCCGGTCGTACTGGCCCATGAGCGTCAGCGAGAGCACGGCTGCGGCGGTGAGCGCGAAGCCGCAGGCGACCATGGCGCGGGGGCCGAACCGCTGGAGCATACGGCTGCCGAGCAGCCCGGCCGCCATCGCGGCCACGGTCAGCGGCACCATGCGCAGCCCGGTCTCCAGCGGGGAGAACCCGAGGACCAGCTGGAGGTACTGGGTGGCGATCAGCTCCAGACCGACCAGCGCCAGCATGCCCAGGACGATGCAGCCCACGGAGGTGCCGAAGGCGGGCCGGGCGAACATCCGCAGGTCCACCAGGGGGTGCTGACGGCGGCGCTGGCGGCGGATGAAGAGGGCGAGCAGCCCGGCCCCGGCGAGCAGCGGTACGAGGGTGGCGGGGTGGAGCACGGCCTCCCCGCCACCTGCCCGCTTCACGCCCAGGACGGCGCCGAAGAGGCCGAACGCGGCCATCAGCGCGCCCAGGACGTCCCAGGGGCCGTCGCGGTCGCCGGTGGACTCGGGCAGCAGCCAGCGGCCGACCGGCAGGCAGACCGCCATCAGCGGGATGTTGATGAGGAAGACCGAGCCCCACCAGAAGTGCTCGAGGAGGAAGCCGCCGAGCAGCGGGCCCACGGCGGCGCCGACGGCGGCGACCGCGCTCCAGATGCCGATGGCGAGAGCGCGTTCACGCCGGTCGGGGAAGACCTGCCGGAGGATCGACAGCGTGGCAGGCATGATCATCGCGCCGCCGATGCCGAGCACGGCGCGGGCGGCGATGAGGACGTGCGGGCTGTCGGCGCAGGCGGCGAGGGCCGAGGCCACGCCGAAGAGGGCGTAGCCGAGCAGCAGGACGCGGCGGCGCCCGACCCGGTCGCCCAGGGTGCCGAAGAGGATGAGGAGGGAGGCGGCAACGAGTGGGTAGGCGTCGACGATCCACAGCAGCTCGATCGAGCCGGGGCGGAGGTCCTCGCTCACGGCGGGCACGGCCACGTGCAGCACGGTTGCGTCGAGCGCGACGAGCAGCAGGCTGACGCAGAGGACCACCAGCACGGCCCAGCGGTTGGTACCGCCGTCGCCACCCCTGCCGCGCCGATGCCGAGGAACGTCCGCCGCCCGTTGGTCTCGGGCCGTGGTCGTTCCGGACATGTACGCACCTCCCAGGCTTGCGCTCGCGTCGGCGGGCCCCGGAGGGACTGCGGTCCCGGCAGGCCCGGCGTCGAACAGCGAGTGAATCGTCAGGGTACGCGAAGCCGGGCGGCCGAAGCGTGCCCCGGCTCACCTTTGTCAATGACGACACGTGGTGTTCGCCACGCGCATGCGTACCGAGCATCACGCTCAGGTGAGCATCGATGGCACAACGTGATCGCTGGAGCAGGCCCGTCGGCAGGCCGCCGGGAAGGGATCACCCCGACGGGCCCGGCCGCGATTTCACACGACGAAGAGCCAGGTCATAACCTTGATCACGCCTCGGCGGAGGCTTCCCCGGCGCTCCGGAAATGCCCCGTTCACAACCGTACGGAGAATTTCCGGCCACATGTAGGTAAACACCTCCCGCCAACCCGGAGAGAACGCCGGATAAAAGCTCGGAGAAATTCATCCGGCCGTTGCTCGGGTTTTGCTGGAAGGACGGGAATTCAGGCGTCTGTGAGACCGACTCCACATCACATCGTCATCACAAACCCGCTGGTTCGACCGGGTGACCCGCTCACCCCCTGTAACGTCGATTGAGTGCGTACCGACCAAATCTTCGCCCGACTGGAGCAGGAGCCGGAGCGACCCAGCAACCGCGATGTCCCGCGGATGAGCCGAACGCGCACGGTGTTGTTCGGCTCCGCCGTGTGGTTCTACGGGGCCATCGTCGCGGCTGTTTTCGTGAGCGACCACCTCGTCCGCCTGGACTGGCAGGTGATGCTCTTCCGGCCGTACAAGCAGTGGCCGGACCTCCACGCCTTCCTCGACTACTTCGTGGTGCTGGGGCAGCGCGGCCCCACCGCGGTTCTGGTCGCCGCGTGGCTGGGCTGGAGATCCTGGAGACAGCGCACGCTCCGCCCCCTGCTCACGCTGGGTGTGGCGCTGCTTCTGCTCAATATCACCGTGGGGGCGGTGAAGTACGGCCTCGGCCGGCTCGGTCCGCACTACGCGACGACCGTCGGTTCCGCCGAAATGTGGAAAGGCGGGGACATATTTCCCTCGGGTCATACGGCCAATGCCGTGGTGACCTGGGGCATTCTGGCTTATCTCGCGACGACTCCACGGGCCCGCCGGGTACTGTCCGTGGTCGCCGCTGTCTTCGCGCTCGGTGTCGGCGCGACCACCGTCTACCTCGGTACGCACTGGGTCAGCGATGTGCTGCTCGGCTGGGCCGCGGGGCTGGTGGTACTGCTGGCACTGCCCTGGTTCGAGCCGGCCATCGCCTGGGTCGAGTACTGGATCCTCACCGTCCGGGACCGGTTCAGCGGAGGCGGCGCTCTCGACCCGCTGCCACTCCCGCCGGTCGGCGCCCAGAGCCCGCTGGTCACGACGCGCACCGGCCCGCCGAGGCAGCCGGCCCACGAGCTCGAGCCCGTGGGGGCGGGCAGCGCACGCACCGCCGCGGCCGGGCCCCAGGCCGGACGGGGCACCGAGCCCCGGCCGCACCACCCACCGCGCCCCCATACCACCCGGTCCGAGCGCACGCCGGTCACTCCGACCGGCAGCCGCAGACCGCCGCACTCGGACCGTGCGACGCGGACGGCTCCGCTGGGTCCGGCCACCCAGCGCGGACGGGCGGGCGGCTGACGCCTCCCGCAGCTGCGGGGACGGTACGCACAGACTCAATCCCCGCACCGCTACGGCCCCGGCACTCCGCCGGGGCCGTTGTCGTAACCCGCCCCGCCGCGCGCTCCGGTCCCGTCCGGTCCGGCTCTCGTCCTGCCCCCGCCCGGCTCCTGCACCTCTGCCCAGGTCCCACCCCGCTCTCCTTCGGTCCTCCGGCCTTGCCCCGGCCGCTCCCCGGATCCGGCCCGTACCACCTCTTCCGCCCCGGTCCGTTCCGGGCCGGGGCGCTCTCCCCCCCGGTCCGCCCGGTCTCGCGTCCGGTCTGGGTCACT
>NZ_JBQQBW010000117.1:0-19833 GCF_052245415.1 Streptomyces sp. 8N706
GACGGTCGCCGGGTCGTCGAGATCACGCCGGGTCGCCGTCTCCACCAGCAGCAGATGCTGTCGTACCAGGGTGGCGAGTACGGCCACGTCGGCGCGGTCGAAGCCCAGGCGGGAGGCCACATCACGGAACCGCATCTGCCCGGCGAGAACGGCGTCGGCGCGGCACCGGACGATCACCCGGCGGATCCCGGACCGGAGCCGGTCGGGGTCGAACTGCTGATCGCGGTCCCCGACCAGCCTGGGGTGCTGCCCGCGGTGGCCGGGGTGCTCGCGATGCACCGACTGACCGTGCGCGCCGCGGATCTGCGCGCCGTCGAACTGCCCGACGGCCTCGGCCGGCGGCCGACGATGCAGAGGAGAGCCGCCCCGGAGGAGCCCGGTGGCGGCGTCCTGCTGCTCACCTGGCGGGTGGCCGCCGAATACGGTTCCCTGCCGCAGGCCGCCCGTCTGCGCAGTGATCTCGTCCGTGCGCTGGACGGCTCGCTCGACATCCCGGCCCGGCTCGCGGAGCGCGAGGCGGCCTATCCGCGCCGCCGCGGAGTGCAGGCACCGCCGCCGCGGGTGACCGTCGCCCCGGCGGGTTCCCGGCTGGCCACCGTCATCGAGGTGCGGGCGCAGGACGTTCCCGGGCTGCTGCACCGCATCGGCCGGGCGCTCGACGCGGCCGGGGTCCAGGTGCGCAGCGCCCATGTCAGCACGCTCGGAGCGAACGCCGTGGATGCCTTCTATGTCACAGACTCCGCGGGCGCCCCGCTCCCCGACGGATGCGCCGCAGAGGTCGCACAGGCCATCGAGAGCGCCCTGCGCTGAGCCGGAGACCGCAGATCATGTCCGGGTGCGGGGCAGACCGCACCCGGACGGGACGGATACCCTGGGGGTCGTTCTTCCCCTCACCTCTTCACCGGCTGCCGCTGGGAGGTACCCCCAGGGGATGCCCGACCGCCCCCGATACGAGGATTCGCGACCGCCGTGTTCGACACTCTTTCCGACCGCCTCGCAGCGACGTTCAAGAACCTCCGGGGCAAGGGCCGCCTGTCCGAAGCGGACATCGACGCCACGGCGCGCGAGATCCGTATCGCCCTGCTGGAGGCGGACGTCGCCCTGCCCGTGGTGCGGGCGTTCATCAAGCAGATCAAGGAGCGGGCGCTCGGCGCCGAGGTCTCCCAGGCCCTGAACCCTGCGCAGCAGGTCATCAAGATCGTCAACGAGGAGCTGATCGGCATCCTCGGCGGCGAGACCCGCCGTCTCCGGTTCGCCAAGAACCCGCCGACCGTGATCATGCTCGCCGGTCTCCAGGGTTCCGGTAAGACGACCCTCGCCGGAAAGCTGGGACAGTGGCTCAAGGGCCAGGGCCACGTGCCGGTCCTCGTCGCCGCCGACCTCCAGCGGCCCAACGCGGTGAACCAGCTGTCGGTGGTCGCCGAGCGCGCCGGCGTCGCCGTCTACGCCCCGCAGCCGGGCAATGGCGTGGGCGACCCGGTGCAGGTCGCGAAGGACTCGATCGAGTTCGCCCGGGGCAAGCAGCACGACGTGGTCATCGTCGACACCGCCGGCCGCCTCGGTATCGACCAGGAGCTGATGCAGCAGGCCGCGGACATCCGCGACGCCGTCAGCCCGGACGAGATCCTGTTCGTCGTCGACGCCATGATCGGTCAGGACGCGGTCACCACTGCCGAGGCGTTCCGTGACGGCGTCGGCTTCGACGGTGTCGTCCTCTCCAAGCTCGACGGCGACGCCCGGGGCGGTGCGGCGCTCTCCATCGCGCATGTCACCGGCCGCCAGATCATGTTCGCCTCCAACGGCGAGAAGCTGGACGACTTCGACGCGTTCCACCCGGACCGTATGGCGTCCCGCATCCTCGGCATGGGCGACATGCTCAGCCTGATCGAGAAGGCCGAGCAGACCTTCAGCCAGGCCGAGGCCGAGAAGATGGCGGCCAAGCTGGCGAAGGGCCCCAAGGAGTTCACGCTCGACGACTTCCTGGCGCAGATGGAGCAGGTCCGCAAGATGGGCTCCATCTCCAAGCTGCTCGGGATGCTGCCGGGCATGGGCCAGATGAAGGACCAGATCAACAACCTCGACGAGCGGGACGTGGACCGCACCGCCGCGATCATCAAGTCGATGACGCCCGGCGAGCGGCACGACCCGAACATCATCAACGGCTCGCGCCGCGCCCGTATCGCCAAGGGGTCCGGTGTCGATGTCAGCGCGGTGAAGAACCTCGTGGAGCGCTTCTTCGAGGCGCGCAAGATGATGTCGCGGATGGCCCAGGGCGGCGGGATGCCCGGGATGCCGGGTGTTCCGGGCATGGGCGGCGGCCCCGGCCGGCAGAAGAAGCAGCAGAAGCAGGCCAAGGGCAAGCGCAGGAGCGGCAACCCGATGAAGCGCAAGGCCGAGGAGCAGGCCGCGGCCGAGCGCAGGGCTGCGGCCGCGGACGGCCGTCAGGGGGGCGCGTTCGGGATCCCGGGCGCCGGTCAGGACGCGAGCTCGTTCGAACTCCCCAAGGAGTTCCGGGACATGCTTCCGCCGGACGGCAAGTAGCAACCGGTCCCGCGGCACGGTCTCACAGCTGACGCGGTCTCACACCCGTGCGATGAGATAGCGGAAGACGTTCGGCATCCAGACCGTGCCGTCCGGGCGCAGATGAGGATGCAGGGCCTCGGTCAGCTCCTTGGCGATCTGCTCCCGGTCGGTCGCGGCCATTGCGGCGTCGAACAGGCCGGTCGAGACCAGGCCGCGCACCGCGCTGTCCATGTCGGCGTAACCGAACGGGCAGGCCACCCTCCCCGAGCCGTCGGGCCGCAGACCCGCCCGGTGGGCCAGGTCCTCGAGGTCGTCGCGGCCGCCGGGACGCCAGCCACCGGGCGTGCCGCTGTGCCCCGCGCCGGAGGCCGGGGAAGGGTCCGCCAGCCGGGACGCCACCCGCAGGACCGAGGAGGTGGCACACCGCTCGGCCGGCCCCCACCCGGCCAGGACGACCGGACTGCCGCGCTCCGCCAAGGCGCCCGCCTCCGAGAGAAGCGGCGCCGGGTCGCCGTACGCCCGCCGGTCGCCGTACGCCTGCGGGTCGAAGGCCGTGACCAGGCCGAACGCCGGTCCGAAGGGGTCCGCGACCTCCGCCGGTGTCCTCCCGAACCGGCGCGTACGGTCCTCCTGCGAGCCCCCGTCGCCCCCCGGGAGCAGCCTCTCCCGAGCCAGCGCGAGGAGTTGGGGATCCGCCTCCGTGCCGGTGACGCGGGCGCCCCGGGCGGCCGCCATGAGGAGGGCGAGACCGGAGCCGCACCCGAGGCCCAGCAGGCGCGTGCCCGGGCCCACCTCCAGCCGCTCGTAGACCGCTTCGTAGAGCGGCACCAGCATGCGCTCCTGGATCTCGGCCCAGTCACGGGCGCGCGCACGCGCGTCCGCGGGAGGCGGGGATACGGGGTGGAGCCGGTGCTGCCGTACGAGCGTGGGTGTCATAGAAGCGCCCCAATCCGCCGAGAGCCGTTCCGTCCTGTGGTTGACCCGCCCCCGTGACCGCGCTGCTCCGCATCCCCCGTATGCCAGGGAACTGCTCATCCGTCCCCGCGTCCAGGGGTTGTGCGGCGATGCTTACGTGCACCTTTCGTGCGCCCCCGTACCGACCCGCGCTCCCGGGCCGATTCACCTTTCAGGGTGGCACCCCCGTACCATCTCCGCATGGCAAAGGCTCCCGTACTCACCCCCCAGGCGGATGACTTCCCGCGCTGGTACCAGGACCTGATCAACAAGGCCGAGCTGGCCGACAACGGCCCCGTGCGCGGCACCATGGTCATCCGACCGTACGGATACGGTCTCTGGGAGCGGATGCAGCAGGAGATGGACGCCCGCATCAAGGACGCGGGCGCCTCCAATGCCTACTTCCCCCTCTTCATCCCGCAGTCGTATCTGACCAGGGAAGCCGAGCATGTCGAGGGGTTCGCCCCCGAGCTCGCGGTGGTCACGCACGGCGGCGGCAAGGAGCTCGAGGAGCCGGTGGTCGTACGGCCCACCTCCGAGACGATCATCAACGAGTACTTCTCCAAGTGGGTGCAGAGCTATCGCGATCTGCCCCTGCTGATCAACCAGTGGGCGAACGTCGTGCGCTGGGAGATGCGCCCCCGTGTCTTCCTGCGCACCTCGGAGTTCCTCTGGCAGGAGGGCCACACCGCGCACGCCACGTACGAGGACGCCCGGGACTACGCCGCCCGGATCCACAAGGACGTCTACGCCGACTTCATGGTCGACGTCCTCGGAATCGACGTGGTCCTCGGCCGCAAGACCCCCAAGGAGCGCTTCGCCGGAGCCATCAACACCCTCACGCTCGAGGGCATGATGGGCGACGGGAAGGCCCTGCAGATGGGCACCAGCCATGAGCTGGGGCAGAACTTCGCCAAGGCTTTCAACACCCAGTACCTGTCCAAGGACGGCAAGCAGGAGCTGGTCTGGCAGACCTCCTGGGGCGTCTCGACCCGTATGGTCGGCGGTCTGATCATGGCTCACGGGGACGACAACGGCCTGCGGATCCCGCCGCGCCTCGCGCCCGTCCAGGCCGTGGTCCTCGCCATCAAGGGCGACGACGCGGTGATCGCGCAGGTGCGCGAGATCGGCGACCGGCTGAGGGCGGCCGGCATCCGCGTCCAGGTCGACGACCGCACCGACACCCCCTTCGGCCGCCGTGCCGTCGACTGGGAGCTCAAGGGCGTCCCGGTCCGGATCGAGGTCGGTCCGCGGGACCTGGAGAACGGCACCGCCATGCTCGTCCGCCGGATCCTGGGCAAGCACAGCCCCGGCGGCAAGGAGGCCGTGCGGATCGACGCTCTCGACACGCTCCTGCCGAAGATCCTCGAGGACGACCAGGCGCTGTTGCTCCAGCAGTCCCGGGAGCGCCGGGAGGCCCGTACCTCCGATGTGAAGACTGTCGAGGAGGCGGCCGAGGCCGCGGTGGCCGGCGGCTGGGCCCGTATCCCCTGGGCCGAGCTGGGCGCCGAGGGCGAGGCCCAGCTCGCCGAGCAGGCCGTCACCGTGCGCTGTCTGGTCGCCGAGGACGGGTCGGTGCCGGAGTCGGACGACGCTCCCGGTACGCTCGCCATTGTGGCGCGCGCCTACTGAACGACGGTCGCGGAGTGGGGCCATTGAGCCTCGCCCGGGCTGTTTTCGCCCCGGCGTGAGGAGTTTCTCTACGCGCCGGGGCGTACGGGATGGTACGTACCGGCTTGGCGGGAGCTGGGGTGGTCCTCCACAGATCTGCGCACCCGCCCTCGTCAGGACGCATGAGAGTGAACTGACTGGTACGTGCAAAATATTTGGGATGGCCCGGAATCGGAACACCAGGGCACTCCGGCTCGTTGTCACGACGTGAGCACGACACCACCTGTTCTCGCCGCGGAGCTGGCACAGGCGTGGGCCGATATTCAACGGCACCACCCCGAGCTGCCGGATCTCGCTGCGCCCGAATCACTGATCGGAGAGTCCTCGTCCGCCTGCGGCGCCGAGCTCTCCTTCGAGCGGCTTCTCCATGAAGCCGTCCATGGCATCGCGGCGGCCCGGGGGATTCGCGACACCTCGCGGGCCGGCCGTTACCACAACCGGAGATTCCTCGCGATCGCCGAGGAACTGGGGCTGGACCACTCCGACGAGCCGCACCCCAGCAGCGGTTTCTCGCTGGTCGTCCTCAGTCCCGAGGCGCGCAAGCGCTACCGCCCCACCATCGACCGGCTGCAGCGTGCCCTCAAGGCGCACAAGTCGGCGACGGCGGCGGACTCCGCCCGCAGCTTCCGGGGCCCGGCCGCCCGGCACGGCTCCTCCGGTGGCGGGGTGCGGGTCAAGGCGGTCTGCGATTGCGGGCGCAATGTCCGGGTCGTCCCGTCCGTGCTGGCCCAGGCTCCGATCGTCTGCGGCGGGTGCGGCAAGCCGTTCCGGATCCCCGAAACGGTCGCGGCCGCCTGAGGACGCCGTACGGCCCCGTCGTGGCCCGTCCATGGGCCACACCGGGGCGTACGGCGCAGCCGCTGCCGTGTGGCAGAATGGACCGCTGAGTACTCGGCAGCCGGTTCGGACCCCTCTCTCCCTCGGCTGACGCGTCCATCGAGCGCTCGGATCCCACAACCCCACGTGGTAGCCGCGCGTTCAAACACGTCATAGAGCAGGAGACACCACTCCCGTGGCAGTCAAGATCAAGCTGAAGCGCCTGGGCAAGATCCGGTCGCCGCACTACCGCATCATCGTCGCCGACTCCCGTACCCGCCGTGACGGCCGGGCCATCGAGGAGATCGGTCTGTACCACCCGGTGCAGAACCCCTCGCGCATCGAGGTCGACTCCGAGCGTGCCCAGTACTGGCTGGGTGTCGGCGCGCAGCCGACCGAGCCGGTCCTCGCCATCCTCAAGGTCACCGGCGACTGGCAGAAGTTCAAGGGCCTGCCCGCCCCGGAGCCGATGAAGGTCGCCGAGCCGAAGGCCGACAAGCGCGCCCTCTTCGAGGCCGCCGCGAAGGACACCGGCGAGGAGCCGAAGGGGGAGGCCATCACCCCGAAGGCGAAGAAGTCCGAGAAGAAGGCGGACGAGGCGGCCCCAGCCGCTGAGTCCACCGAGTCGACCGAGGCCTGAGGATGCTCGAGGAGGCCCTCGAGCACCTGGTGAAGGGCATCGTCGACCACCCCGACGAGGTGCAGGTCGCCTCGCGCACCCTGCGTCGCGGACGCGTGCTGGAGGTCCGGGTGCACCCCGACGACCTCGGCAAGGTGATCGGCCGCAACGGCCGCACCGCGCGTGCTCTGCGCACCGTCGTGGGCGCCCTCGGCGGCCGTGGAATCCGGGTCGACCTCGTCGACGTGGACCAGGTCCGCTGACAGGCGGTTGAACACCGGCACGGGCCGGGGAGGGCCTTGCGGCCGTCCCCGGCCTTTGTCGACTGCGACCATCACATGGAGAACCTCGCAAGAACCCCGACGGCGAGGAAGCACCTCCGCGGCAGCGGCGGCGGGCAGCGGAGGGGAGTGGAGCAACAGTGCAGCTGGTAGTCGCGCGGATCGGCCGCGCCCATGGCATCAAGGGCGAGGTCACCGTGGAGGTGCGCACGGACGAGCCGGAGCTGAGGCTCGGGCCCGGCGCCGTCCTGGCCACGGAACCGGCCTCGGCCGGCCCGCTGACCATCGAGACGGGCCGGGTGCACAGCGGCCGGCTGCTGCTGCGCTTCGAGGGCGTCCGGGACCGTACGGGGGCCGAGGCGCTGCGCAACATCCTGCTCATCGCCGAGGTGGACCCCGAGGAGGTCCCCGAGGACCCCGAGGAGTTCTACGATCACCAGCTGATGGACCTGGACGTGGTGACCGTCGACGGCGCCGAGGTCGGCCGCATCACCGAGATCTCCCATCTGCCGTACCAGGACCTGCTGATCGTGAAGCGGCCGGACGGCAGCGAGGTCATGATTCCGTTCGTCAGCGAGATCGTCCCCGAGATCGACCTCGAGGAGCAGCGGGCGGTCATCGACCCTCCGCCGGGTCTGATCGACGAGGCGCGGGCCGAGATCGCGGGCAGCCGGACGGAGAAAGTCGAGGGCGACGGCTGATGCGTATCGATGTCGTCACCATCTTCCCCGAGTACCTGGAGCCGCTGAACGTCTCGCTCGTCGGCAAGGCACGCGCGCGTGGACAGCTGGACGTCCGTGTACACGACCTGCGGGAGTGGACGCACGACCGCCACAACACCGTCGACGACACCCCGTACGGCGGCGGCCCCGGCATGGTCATGAAGCCCGAGCCGTGGGGCGAGGCACTGGACTCGATCATCGAGTCGGGCGACGCGCGGACGGCCGGGCCCACGCTCGTCGTACCGACCCCGAGCGGCCGGCCCTTCACCCAGGAGCTCGCCGTGGAACTCTCCGAGCGGCCCTGGCTGGTCTTCGCGCCCGCCCGCTACGAGGGCATCGACCGGCGGGTGATCGAGGAGTACGGCGAGAAGCTCGAGGTCCACGAGGTATCCATCGGTGACTATGTGCTCGCCGGCGGCGAGGCCGCGGTGCTGGTGATCACCGAGGCGGTCGCCCGGCTGCTCCCCGGTGTCCTCGGCAACGCCGACTCGCACCGTGACGACTCCTTCGCGCCGGGCGCGATGACGAACCTGCTGGAGGGGCCCGTCTACACCAAGCCGCCCGAGTGGCGCGGCCGTGGCATCCCCGAGGTCCTGGTCAGCGGCCACCACGGCAGGATCGCCCGCTGGCGGCGTGATGAGGCGTTCCGCCGGACGGCCCTCAACCGGCCCGATCTGATCGAACGTTGCGACCCGGTCGCGTTCGACCGGCACGATCGCGCGATCCTGGCCGAGCTGGGCTGGGAACAGGCAGCGGACGGCCGATTTTGGCGGGCGCCCCGGGCCGTGGAAGAATAAGCCGTTGCTGTGTCCGGCGCGCGCCCCTGCCACAGGGGGAACGACGCCCGCCCGGCACAGTGCCGTTCCTGCGAACGGCATCCGTAATCTCACACCACATTCCGCTGATGACCTGTGGCATCAGCGAAGAAAGCAGACGGTCATGCACCTTCTCGACAGCGTCGACTCCGCCTCGCTGCGCACTGACGTCCCGGCCTTCCGCCCCGGCGACACCGTGAACGTCCACGTGCGCGTCATCGAGGGCAACCGCTCCCGTGTCCAGCAGTTCAAGGGCGTCGTCATCCGCCGCCAGGGCGACGGTGTGCGCGAGACCTTCACGGTCCGCAAGGTGAGCTTCAGCGTCGGCGTCGAGCGCACCTTCCCGGTGCACACCCCGATCGTCGAGAAGATCGAGGTCGTCACCCGCGGTGACGTGCGTCGCGCCAAGCTCTACTACCTCCGTGAGCTGCGCGGCAAGGCCGCGAAGATCAAGGAGAAGCGCGACAACTGAGCTCGTGTCGGAGGTCCCGGCCCGGCCGGATAGGCTTTGGGCCCGATGGACACCGACGCACGGCTTACGGAGCGCGACCGCTCTTCAACCCTCGAGGAGGGGTGTGAACAGAGGTCGCGCTCCCTGCGTATTCCGGGACAGGAAAGGTTGTTCCGGCTTCTCGGCGGGCCGCGCGGCCCATGGTGGCGCGCGATGCTCCTGGGGAGCCTCTGTACAGCCGTCCTGATGCTGCTCAGCGCCTTTGTCGTCCAGCCCTTCCTGATCCCGAGCAGCTCGATGGAGAACACCCTGCGGGTCGGGGATCGGGTGATGGTGAACAAGCTGGCGTACCGTTTCGGTGATGATCCGCGGCGGGGCGATGCGGTGGTCTTCGACGGCACCGGGTCGTTCGTCCGCGGCGGGCGGACCGGGAATGCGGTGACCGCCCTGCTGCGGGAAGGGGCTGCCGCGGTCGGTCTGGCCGAGCCGAAGGAGACCGACTACATCAAGCGTGTGGTCGGGGTCGGGGGAGACCGGGTCATCTGCTGCGACAAGCGGGGGAGGATCACAGTGAACGGCGAGGCCGTCGACGAGGCCTATCTGTACCCGGGGGACCCCCCGTCGCAGGTGCCCTTCGACATCGTGGTGCCGGAGGAGAGGCTGTGGGTGATGGGCGACCACCGCAGCGCCTCCCGTGACTCCCGGGACCACCTCGGCGACCCCGGCGGGGGCATGGTCCCGGTCGACCGCGTCATCGGCAGAGCGGACTGGATCGGCTGGCCGTCCGATCACTGGACGGCCCTCGAGCGTCCGGACGCGTTCGACCGCGTACCGCCGCCGTCCGTACACGGGACGGCAGGCGCCCATGGGTAACCGTGGACGGCCGCGGTACGGAGCCCACCGCATGGACACCCGTCTGCCCACGGGTGACCGGCCGACGACCGGACGGGTGACGCCCGGGCGGGCCGACCGCCGCAAGGCCGCGCGCCGGGTCAAGCGCCGGAGGCGTCTCTCCCCCGCCAAGGAGATCCCGCTCCTCATAGGCGTGGCGCTGATGATTGCGCTGGTGCTCAAGACCTTCCTCGTCCAGGCCTTCGTGATCCCCTCGGGCTCGATGGAGCAGACGATACGCATCAGCGACCGGGTTCTGGTGGACAAGCTGACCCCGTGGTTCGGTTCGAAGCCGGAGCGCGGGGACGTGGTGGTCTTCAAGGATCCGGGCGGCTGGCTGGAGAAGGAGAAGACCCCCGTCACCGACGACCCCGTGGGCATCAAACAGGGCAAGGATTTCCTGACGTTCATCGGCCTGCTGCCGTCGGAGGACGAACAGGACCTGATCAAGAGGGTCGTCGCGGTCGGCGGCGACACCGTGAAGTGCTGTGACAAGGATGGGAAGGTCACAGTCAACGGCATGCCCCTGAACGAGCCGTATCTCCACCCCGGGAACGCGCCGTCGGAGATGAAGTTCCAGGTCACTGTGGCGCCTGGCCGGATCTTCGTCATGGGCGACCACCGGGCCAACTCGGCCGACTCCCGCTTCCATCTGGACGAGCCCGGGAACGGCACGGTCGCCGAGGACCTGGTGGTCGGCCGGGCCGAGGTGATCGCATGGCCGTTCGGACACATGCGGCGCCTTGAGGAGCCGGAGACGTACGCCTCGGTGCCCGACGCGCGTGGCGTGACGACTACGGCGGACGCACCAGCACCTAATGTGTCCCCCGGGACCGAACGGTCAAGAGATCCCCGAGAAGTGCAAGCAATGATTCAACTCCCGACCCCTGCGGAACTCCCGCTCGTTATGGGAGTGGTGGGCCTGCGCCGTGTGCGGGGCAGGCGGCAGCGTGGAGTGAGGAGTGGATGTGGGGGATTTGGCGGTCGGCGCACGATCCGGTCACGAAGAGCCCGAGGAACGCCCGGAAGAGCGGCCTGAGGAGCTCGACGAGCGGCCCGTTGCGGCCGAGGAGGCGGACAGTCGTGTGAAGCAGCGGAAGCCGCAGCGCTCGTTCTGGAAAGAGCTGCCGATCCTCATCGGCATCGCGCTGCTGCTGGCCCTGCTCATCAAGACCTTCCTGGTGCAGGCCTTCTCGATCCCCTCCGACTCGATGCAGGACACTCTGCAACGTGGCGACCGGGTGCTGGTCGACAAGCTGACCCCCTGGTTCGGCTCGACGCCGGAGCGCGGTGAGGTCGTCGTCTTCCACGACCCGGGCGGCTGGCTCGGTGAGACGCCGCAGCCCGACTCGGGGCCCGTGGCCGAGGGCTTCCAGAAGGTGCTGAGCTTCATCGGGCTCATGCCGTCCGCCGAGGAGAAGGACCTGATCAAGCGGGTCATCGCGGTGGGCGGTGACACGGTGGAGTGCAAGGGCGGCACCCAGCCGGTGAAGGTCAACGGCAAGGCGCTCGACGAGCCGTATCTCTACCCCGGGGACACGTCCTGCGGGGACAAGCCCTTCGGCCCGGTCAAGGTGCCCCAGGGCAGGATCTGGGTCATGGGCGACCACCGTCAGAACTCGCTGGACTCGCGCTACCACCAGAACCTGCCCGGGAACGGCACGGTCAAGGACGACGAGGTCGTCGGCCGCGCGATCGTGGTGGCCTGGCCGATCAGCCGCTGGTCCACGCTGCCCGTGCCGGACACCTTCGACCAGTCCGGGCTGAACGCGGCCGGTGTGGTGGCCCCCGCCGCCCTGGGGCTCGCGGGCGCGGTGCCCCTGGTGCTGTGGCGGCGCAGGCGGCTCCTCGGGCATGAGCCCGGTGCAGCGGGACCTGTGGACGCCGTGAAGCCGTGAAGCCGTGACGCTGTGATCCGGGAGGGCGGCGCAGAGCGGCTGACCGCTGTCGGTACCGCCGGGTAGGGTGCGGTCCCAGATCTTCGATGCGGGGAGCTGGGATGAGCGGTGCGGGACGTACGGCTGACGCCGGCCACGGACGCCTGGGCAATGTGCTGTCCGGGCTGGCCGTGGCCGTCGGCTGTGTGCTCTTCCTCGGTGGTTTTGTCTGGGGCGCGGTGCTCTACAAGCCGTACACCGTGCCGACCGACTCGATGGCGCCCACCGTGGACCCGGGGGACCGGGTGCTCGCGGAGCGCATCGACGGCGGTGAGGTGCGGCGCGGCGACGTGGTCGTGTTCACGGACGCGGTGTGGGGCACCATGCCGATGGTCAAGCGGGTCGTCGGGGTCGGCGGCGACCAGGTCGCCTGCTGCGACAAGCAGGGCCGGCTGACCGTGAACGGCGAGTCGGTCGAGGAACCGTATCTGCCGGGCAAGGGACCGGCCTCGCCGGACGCATTCGAGGCGTCCGTCCCCAAGGGGAGTCTGTTCCTGCTGGGTGACCACCGGGGCGATTCCGTGGACTCGCGCGGACATCTGACCGACGCGGGACACGGGTCGGTCCCGAGGAAGGCCGTGAACGCCCGCGTGGACGGTACGGCCTGGCCGCCGGAGGGCTTCGGGATGCTGGCACCGCGGCCCTCGGGGTTCGAGGCGCTGCCCGGCGGCGTATCGCGGCCCGGGCCGCTGGCGCTGATCACCACCGCTGTGACCGGTGGAGCGGTGTTGATCCTCGGTGGGGCGGCCTACGGGCCGGTCGTACGCCGCCTGGGGCGGGGGAGGGTACCGTCCGGTGTCTGACGGGCGGAGACTCGTAGGCATGGACGGGCGCACACTCGACGGCGTGGAGGGGCGGAGACTCGTAGGCATGGAGCGCATGGTCGCCCGCGTTGTCCTGCTGGACCCCGACGACCGGATTCTGCTGCTGCACGGCTTCGAACCCTCGGAGCCCGGCTCGACCTGGTGGTTCACCCCGGGCGGCGGGGTGGAGGAGGGGGAGACCCGGGAGGAGGCCGCGCGCCGGGAGCTTGCGGAGGAGACCGGCATCACGGATGTCCGGCTGGGGCCGCTGCTGTGGCGGCGCAGCTGTTCCTTTCCGTTCGACGGGCGGCGCTGGAACCAGGACGAGTGGTACTACCTGGGGCGCACCGCCCAGACGCGGACCGAGACGGGCGGGCACACGGAGCTGGAGCGTCGCAGCGTCACGGGGCTGCGGTGGTGGACGTCCGAGGAACTGTCCGCCTCGCGTGAGACGGTGTATCCCACCAGGCTCGCGGAGCTGCTGCGGACACTGCTCACCGAGGGACCTCCCACTACGCCCGCGGTCCTGGCCGCTGAAATCGTCTAGGGCCCGCGGCTCTGACGCACAATGGGGGGACGCACGGCTGAAGGGGAACACGCCATGAGCGCCGAGGACCTCGAAAAGTACGAGACCGAGATGGAGCTGAAGCTCTACCGGGAGTACCGCGATGTCGTCGGCTTGTTCAAATATGTGATCGAGACCGAGCGTCGCTTCTACCTCACCAATGACTACGAGATGCAGGTGCACTCGGTGCAGGGTGAGGTGTTCTTCGAAGTCTCGATGGCCGATGCCTGGGTCTGGGACATGTACCGCCCGGCCCGTTTTGTGAAACAGGTGCGGGTGCTCACCTTCAAGGATGTGAACATCGAGGAGCTCAACAAGAGCGACCTGGATCTGCCTTCGGGGGAGTCCGGCTTCAGCAGCTGACCTGTCCTTTCGGCTGATTTTGGGTTGGGGCGAGGGCGCTGGTCGTGCTCGACGGGGCGGGCCGGGGGCTGATCCTGCTCGACGGGGGTCAGGCCTGGGGGCTGATCCTGCTCGACCCGTTGCTCCGGGTCCATCGGCTGTCCCCGCCGAGCAGGCGGCCTCCTCCTTCGAGCGCCTCCCCGTACGCCGCGCCGGCTCAGCTCACCCGAACGAGTGGCCGGGCGGGGTGCGACGGGCGAGTTATCCACAGCTTTGGACCATGATCCCCGCGATTCCTCCGGAACCGTCACAGTCGGTGACGGAGGTGGTACGGATGAACGCACGGGGAGCGCTCGGGCGCTACGGGGAGGACCTGGCGGCACGGAGGCTGGCCGAGGCCGGGATGACGGTTCTGGAGCGCAACTGGCGCTGCCGGGATGGCGAGATCGACATCGTCGCGACCGACCGTGACGCGCTGGTGGTGTGCGAGGTCAAGACCCGCCGAGCCGGTGTCTACGAGCACCCGATGGCGGCCGTGACGCGGCGGAAGGCGGAGCGGCTCCGCAGGCTGGCGGCGCGCTGGCTCGCCGACCGGTGGCTGGAGCGGCACGGCGGGCCGCCGCCGGGCGGGGTGCGGATCGATCTCGTCGGGGTGCTGCTGCCGCTGCGCGGGGCCCCGGTCGTGGAGCATGTTCGGGGGGTGGCCTGATGGGGTTCGCCCGCACCTGCTCGGTTGCCCTGGTGGGGGTGGAAGGCGTGGTCGTCGAGGTCCAGGCCGACCTCGAACCGGGCCTGGCCGCTTTCGCGCTCGTCGGACTGCCGGACAAGAGCCTGGTGGAGAGCCGGGACCGGGTGCGTGCCGCGGTCGTCAACTCCGGTGCCGACTGGCCGCAGAGGAAGCTCACGGTGGGGCTCAGCCCGGCGTCGGTGCCCAAGGGCGGCAGCGGGTTCGACCTTGCCGTGGCCTGTGCCGTCCTGGCGGCCGCCGACCGGATCGATCCCCGGCAGATCGCGGATCTGGTGATGGTCGGCGAGCTGGGCCTCGACGGGCGGGTGCGCCCCGTGCGTGGTGTGCTGCCCGCCGTGCTCGCGGCGGCGGAGGCGGGCTACCGCCAGGTCGTCGTCCCTGAGCGCACGGCCGCGGAGGCCGCCCTGGTCCCCGGGGTCTCGGTCCTCGGAGTCCGCAGCCTGCGCCAGCTCATCGCCGTCCTGGCCGACGAGCCGGTGCCTCCGGAGGACGAGCTCCGGGGGGAGGGGCGCCCGGATCCCATGCTGGCCGGGCTGACGGTGCCAGGGGCAGGAATGGGCGCGGGACTCCTGGGCTCGGCGGGAGACGGCGGACCCGCGCCGGACCTGGCCGATGTCGCGGGCCAGAAGGCCGCCCGCCTCGCTCTGGAGGTCGCCGCTGCGGGAGGACACCACCTCTATTTGAAGGGGCCGCCGGGCGCAGGTAAGACGATGCTGGCCGAGCGGCTTCCGGCGCTGCTGCCGCCGCTCACCCGGCGGGAGTCCCTGGAGGTCACCGCGGTGCACTCGGTGGCGGGCCTGCTGCCACCGGGAAAGCCACTCGTGACGGTGCCGCCCTACTGCGCCCCGCACCACTCGGCGACCATGCCGTCGCTCGTGGGCGGCGGCAACGGCCTGCCGAGGCCCGGCGCGGTCTCCCTGTCCCACCGGGGCGTGCTGTTTCTCGACGAAGCCCCGGAATTCAGCGCCCGCGTCCTCGACGCGCTCCGCCAGCCGCTGGAGTCGGGGCATGTCGTCGTGGCCCGCAGCGCGGGGGTGGTGCGGCTGCCCGCGGTGTTCCTCCTGGTCCTCGCCGCGAACCCCTGCCCGTGCGGGCGCCACGCCCTGCACGGCAGAGGATGTGACTGCCCGCCGTCGGCCATCCGCCGCTACCAGTCGAGACTGTCGGGACCGCTGATGGACCGGGTGGATCTCCAGGTCCAGGTGGAGGCCGTGAGCCGTACGGAGCTGGCCGGAGCGGCCCCGGCCGGTGAATCCAGCGCCGTGGTGGCCGGCCGGGTGCGCGAGGCCAGAGAACGGGCCGCGGCCCGCCTGGCGGACACCCCCTGGCGGATCAACGGCGAGGTGCCCGGATACGAACTGCGCACACGCTGGCAGCCCGCACCCGGCGCGATGGGGGAGGCCGAGCATGACATGGAGCGGGGCCTGCTGACGGCTCGCGGCATGGACCGGGTGCTGCGTGTCGCCTGGACGGTCGCCGACCTCGCCGGGCGCGACCGGCCCACGGGGCGGGACGTGGCGCATGCCCTCCAGCTGCGGACGGGCGTCGAGCGGGGCGCCGTGATGGCAGGTGGTCCTCGATGACCGGCTCCTCGATGACCGGCTCCCCGATGACCGGAGGCGCCCGCGAAGCGGCGGACGACGAACAGCGCCTGGCCCGGGCGGCCCTCACGAGAATCGTCGAGCCGGGGGACGAACTCGTCGGTGCGTGGCTGAGGAGGATGGGACCCGTGGCGGTGATGCGTCTGCTGGCCGGGGCGGGGAAGCCCCTGTCGGAGGCGAGCGCCGAGCGCCTGGCCGGATACCGCCTCCGGGCCGCCGGGCTCGACCCCTCCGCGGACCTGGCTGCGGTGAGGGCCGTCGGAGGCCGGTTCCTGTGCCCGGGCGACCAGGAGTGGCCCCAGCAGCTCGACGATCTCGGCGACGCCCGCCCGATCGGTCTGTGGGTGCGGGGGCGGCCCTCGTTACGGTACTGGGCGCTGCGGTCCGTGGCCGTCGTGGGGGCACGGGCCTGCACCGGGTACGGCGCTCATATCGCCACCACGCTGGGCGCCGGACTCGCCGAGGCCGGCTGGGTCGTGGTCTCCGGCGCCGCCTACGGTGTCGACGGCGCGGCCCATCGCGGCACCCTCGCCGCCGGCGGTGCGACCATCGGCGTCCTCGCCTGCGGCGTGGACGTCCCCTATCCGCGCGGGCACGCCGAGTTGATCGGGAGGATAGCGGAACGAGGTCTGCTGGTCGCGGAATTGCCACCGGCCGCGCATCCCACCCGCAGCCGGTTCGTGCTGCGCAACCGGGTGATCGCGGCGCTGACTCGCGGCACGGTCGTCGTCGAGGCGGAGTACCGCAGCGGGTCGCTGGTGACAGCGCGGTGCGCGCAGAAGCTGGGCCGGGCGACCATGGGCGTCCCGGGAGCGGTGACCTCCGGTCTCTCGGCGGGAGTCCATGAGCTGCTGCGCGGTGAGGCCACGCTGGTCACGGATGCCGCCGAGGTGATCGAACTCATCGGGAGCGTCGGGGACCTGGCTCCCGAGCGCAGAGGCCCCGTCGTCGCCAGGGATCTTCTGGACCCGGCCTCCACCCGAGTGCTGGAAGCCCTTCCGCCCCGGGCGAGCACCGACGTACGGCGCATCGCGCGGGACGCGGGCACCGGATCTGACGAGGCATTGGCAAGGCTGTACGAACTGCAGTCACTGGGGTTCGTCGAACGGCACGGCGAACGGTGGCAGTTGTCCCATGATCCCGGGCCTTCCGGCAGAGCCCGGCGAGGCGGTCCTTGACCTGCGGCGACCGGGTGACAGGGTTGGGCCGATGACCGCAACAGCCGACTTTGTGTTCTGTTCACGGCCGACACGCGTCTGTGTGGCCGTAACTCCCAGGTGCAGCCCGCGGAACGTATCTGCGCAAGCACGAAACCGCTCTCTTCGCACTCTGCGACACTTCAGTCACGCTACGCTCACAAGCGTTCCGACCAAGACAGGCGTCCTCACTCCGGTGACGGCAGAACGGCTCAAGGCAACGAATGCCCCAGCACACCTCCGGGTCTGACCGTGCGGCAGTGCCACCCGCGGCCCGCGGCAGCGTGCGGTCGGCCGCACCCTCGTCGCTCGACGAACTGTGGCGGTCGTACAAGGCCACGGCCGACGTCCGGCTGCGAGAGCAGCTCATCCTCCACTACTCACCCCTGGTGAAGTACGTGGCCGGGCGGGTCAGCGTCGGTCTGCCACCCAATGTCGAGCAGGCGGACTTCGTCTCCTCCGGAGTCTTCGGGCTCATCGACGCCATCGAGAAGTTCGATCCCGACCGGTCCATCAAGTTCGAGACGTATGCGATCACCCGCATCCGCGGGGCGATGATTGACGAACTCCGGGCGCTCGACTGGATTCCCCGCTCGGTCCGACAGAAGGCGCGCGCGGTCGAGCGGGCCTACGCCACGCTGGAGGCAGCACTGCGCCGAACTCCGTCCGAGGCGGAGGTGGCCGCGGAGATGGGGATCGGACTCGACGAACTGCACGGCGTCTTCAGCCAGTTGTCGCTGGCCAATGTGGTCGCCCTGGAGGAGCTGCTGCACTCCGGCGGCGAGGGCGGAGACCGGCTGAGCCTGATGGACACCCTGGAGGACACGGCCGCGGACAACCCGGTGGAGGTGGCCGAGGACCGCGAGTTGCGGAGGCTGCTGGCACGGGCGATCAACACCCTCCCGGAGCGGGAGAAGACCGTGGTCACCCTCTACTACTACGAGGGGCTCACCCTCGCGGAGATCGGGGAGGTCCTCGGCGTCACCGAGAGCCGGGTCAGCCAGATCCATACGAAGTCCGTGCTGCAGCTCCGGGCCAAGTTGGCCGACGTCGCTCGCTGAATCGTCTCTTCGTGCCATACGACTCGACACCGTCTTCGCGATGTGGAGTGCGGCGCCGACCACCCCGTCCGTAGAGTGGGGACGTGCCCAGGATTCGAGCGGCCTCAGTGGCCGAGCACCGGACCATGCAGCGCGGCGCCCTGCTGGACGCAGCCCGCTCCCTCCTGTCCGAAGGCGGTACGGAGGCGTTGACCTTCCCCGCCCTCGCCGAGCGCACCGGCCTGGCGCGGTCCTCCGTCTATGAGTACTTCCGTTCCCGCGCGGCAGTCGTCGAGGAACTGTGCGCGGTCGACTTCCCGGTCTGGGCGGCTGAAGTCGAGGCGGCCATGGAACGGGCCGACACGCCCGAGGGGAAGATCGAGGCGTATGTCCGGCAGCAGCTGGCTCTCGTCGGGGACCGGCGCCACCGGGCGGTCGTCGCGATCTCCGCGGGAGAGCTGGACGCCGGCGCGCGCGAGAAGATCCGGGCTGCCCACGGAGGGCTGATCGCCATGATCGTCGAAGCCCTCGGCGACCTCGGCCACCAGCAGCCCCGGCTGGCCGCGATGCTCCTCCAGGGAGTCGTGGACGCGGCAGTCCGCCGTATCGAACTCGGAGCGGCCGAAGATCCGGAGGGGATCACCGAGGCCGCGGTGTCGATGGCTCTGCACGGCGTCTGCGGCTGATCCGGCTCCCCCGACGGGCTGCGGGCACCACCCGGCCGAGTAGGTGTTCTGATCACGAGCGGCGCCCGCTGTAGGGCGCGCCCCCGGCCGAAGTCTGGGGACGCATCGCAAGGTGGCGGGGGTAACCCCGGCCTGAGGCTGGGGGAGTGGCGTGCGAGGCGTCCTCGAAGCCGCAGAAGCGGGCGAGGGCGTCCTTGAGTTCCGCGGGCGTCGCGAGCCTGCGAAGGCCATCAGAGACGCCCCTGAGGCTGAGGCGGCATGACGAGGCGTGGTGGACTCCGACGGGCGAAGCAGATGATCGTCCCCGGTACGGGGATCGCCGGACCGAAGGCCGGGAGAGTGCTCGGGCGAGTCCGACAGCGGGCCTCGTGGAGTGTTCGCCCGCTACCGCCGGGGAGCCCCACGCCCCTCCACCGGTCGGTGGCCGACGGGAGCGGGTTGTCTGGGGGAGCCTGGCGGACGGAGTCGGGTGAGCGGCGGGGGAGAGCGCCGCAGCGTGGAGCGTGTGCCCAGTTGCCGCCGGGCGACCCCCGCCGGTCGGCGGCCAACGGACCGCGATGCCCGGAGGTGTCTGCCGGACGGAGTCGGAGGAGGGGCGCGGGCCCGCGAAACCGACCGGACAACGCATCCTGGATGGCAGCGGCGGGCAGTGCCCAAGGGGTGGCGGCAGACGTGGAGGAGGAGCGCTCCATCGTGCGGGGCGCGGGCGGTGCCTCGGCGGGCCGATCGGCGGGAGTCGGTGCGCGGCAGCCGCGCCTGCGGCTGCTTGAGGCTCGGGAACGCCGAAGACGGGCAGGAGCCGGGACGGCCCGCCGCGCAGCATCCACGCCGGAAGCAGGGACAACGGGTCGAGATAGCGGTCACCGCGCCGCAGCCCCCAGTGCAGACAACCGGACGGACAGTGGAAGGGGCCGTCGTTCACCGTCCCCACCGGCTCCCCGGCGGTCACTCGGTCGCCTTTCCGCACACCCGCCCGTACGGGTTCATAGGTGACGCGGAGAGGTGGAGTCCCCGTGCCGTCGAGTTCGATCGCCAGAACCCGGCGGCCCGCCACGCTCCCGGCGAAGGAGACCCGGCCCGAGGCCGCGGCTCGTACGGTCGCGCCCGGACGCGTAGCGAGGTCCACGCCCCGGTGCCCCGCCGCGTAAGGAGAAGGCGGTGGCTCCCAGTCC
>NZ_JBQQBW010000118.1:0-19547 GCF_052245415.1 Streptomyces sp. 8N706
GTTCATCGGCGGCGGAGGGCGCGAGCTGCCCGCGATCGTCACCGCGTGCGCCCGGCGCGCGCGGCGCGCCGTGGTCGTCACCCTCGCCGCGCTGGACCGGGTCCCCGCCGTACGGGCCGCCCTGGCCGGGGCGGGTCTCGTGACGGACGGCGTCCTGCTGCAGTCGTCCCGGCTCGCGCCGCTGCCCGGCGAGGTGACGCGGCTCGCCGCGACCAACCCCGTCTTCGTGCTGTGGGGGCTGCGCGGTACCACCGCGGCCCCCTCCCCCGTCATCGAAGGAGCACCCTCTTGATCGGCCTGATTTCCGCCACCTCGGCGGGCGCCGCCGCCCGTGACCGGCTGGCCTCCGCCTGGGCGGACCGTACGCGGGTCTACGACGGTCCGGTCCGGGAGGCCGTGGAGCAGGCCTTCGCCGAGTGCGAGCAGCTCGTCTGCTTCCTCGCCACCGGCGCCACCGTACGCCTGGTCGCACCGCTGCTCGCGGGCAAGGAATCGGACCCGGGCGTCGTCTGCGTCGATGAGGGCCTCCAGCACGCGGTGGCGCTGCTGGGCGGGCACGGCGGCGGGGCGAACGCGCTGGCGGCAGCCGTCGCCGACGCCCTGCCGGGCTGCCGTCCCGTGGTGACGACGGCGACCGACGCGGTGGGCGTGCCGGGCCTGGACACGCTGGGTCTGCCGGTGGAGGGGGCGGTCGCCGCGGTGACGCGGGCGTTCCTCGACGGTGCGCCGGTCGCCCTCCGCGCGGACGCTCATTGGCCGCTCCCGGCACTGCCGCCGCGGACGGCCCCGCAGCCTCCGGACATCCCGGAGGCCGTGTCCGCCGGCGGAGGCGACGGCCGCGGTGAGACGCCGGCCACCGGCCCCGGCGCGGGCCAGGGCAGCGCGGCCTGGGCCGAGTTGTGGGTGACCGACCGGATCGTGGAACTCGGAGAGCGTTCCGCCGTGCTCCGGCCGCCGTCGCTCGTGGTCGGGGTCGGCGCGAGCCGCGGCGCTCCGGCGGAGGAAGTGCTCGGGCTCATCGGGGACGCGCTCGCCGACGCGGGGCTGTCGGGGCGCAGCGTCACCGAGTTGGCGACGGTCGACGCCAAGGCCGGCGAGGCCGGGATCGTCGAGGCGGCCGAGCGGTTGGGCGTACCGCTGCGGACGTACGCCGCTGACATGCTGGCCGCCGTGGACGTACCCCATCCGTCCGACGCGCCCCTCACCGCCGTGGGAACGCCCAGTGTCGCCGAGGCGGCCGCGCTCCTCGCCGCTGGGCCGGGTGCCGGACTCGTGGTTCCCAAGCGGAAGTCCGCGCCCGAGAACGGGCCCGCCATGGCCACCGCGGCCGTGGCGCGGCGGCGTCCGCGCGGCCGGCTCGCCGTCGTCGGTCTCGGGCCCGGGGCCCGCGATCTGCTCACCCCGCGGGCCCGCGAGGAGCTGCGCCGCGCCTCCACGGTCGTCGGCCTCGACCAGTACGTGGACCAGATCCGCGATCTGCTGCGCCCCGGCACCCGCATCCTGGAGTCCGGGCTCGGCGCGGAGGAGGAGCGGGCCCGTACGGCCGTGGCCGAGGCACGCGCGGGCCACGCCGTGGCGCTGATCGGCAGCGGGGACGCGGGCGTGTACGCGATGGCCTCGCCCGCGCTGGCGGAGGCGTCCGACGACATCGACGTCGTCGGCGTGCCGGGTGTGACGGCGGCCCTGGCGGCCGCCGCGATTCTGGGCGCGCCGCTGGGCCATGACCATGTGTCGATCAGCCTCTCCGACCTGCACACCCCGTGGGAGGTCATCGAGCGCCGGGTACGGGCCGCGGCTGAGGCCGACATCGTGGTGACGTTCTACAACCCGCGCAGCCGGGGCCGTGACTGGCAGCTGCCGAAGGCACTCGGCATACTCGCCGAGCACCGGGCGCCGACCACTCCGGTCGGCATCGTGCGCAACGCCTCCCGCGCGGACGAGAGCAGCCGCCTGACGACGCTCGCGGCACTCGACCCGGCGACGGTGGACATGATGACGGTCGTCGTCGTGGGCAACACGGCGGCACGCGAGATCGCCGGGCGCATGGTGACGCCCCGCGGCTACCGGTGGCAGACGTGACTCCCCCAGGACACCCATCCCGCCACCGCGTGAGCGGATACCGCGCCCACGTGGCGGACTCCCGGTGCCGCCTGGCCGGGCCGCGGACCTCGTATTTGGTGATCAGTGAGTCGCGGTGCGCGAACTCGCTCTCCTCCAGCGCCCACTGGCGCGGTCCCCGCCGCGGCCCGGCCACGGTCCGTACGCCCGGCGAGAGCGCCCTGCTCTCGTCCAGGCAGAGCACGACGCCGACCGCGCCCGGCCAGTCGCGGGCGGCGGCGTCGGCCCGGGGCCATGGGAGTTCCCAGGGGGGTGCGGTTCACCAGGACTCCGTGGTCGAGGCCCGAAGCCACGCGGGCGAAGCCCAGGAGCCCACGCCCGGCAGCCGAAGCCTCGGGGGCGAAGCCCTGGGCCCCGTCCCCGGGGGCCGGAGCCACGTGGCGGGAGCCCGGAGTCCCATGACCGGGGCGCGGGGCCGCAGGGCGGATCCGCAAGCCACATCGGCAAGTCCCAGGACCGCAAAGCCGGATCCCGGAGCCCCCGCAACGCATCCCGGGGGCGCGTGTCCGGGTGCCGTTGGCTGCGGCGGCGTGGGCGTCATGCCACGCGCCGAGGCAGGTGCGGAGCGGACCGCGCGGTCGGCGAGGCCACCCTGGCCACCGGAGTACTCGCAGTTTTCAGTACCGTCTCGGAGAAGGGCGGTTCGGCTGCTGCCGCCTCGGCTCTCAGCACGCTTCTCCACCATCCGCCGGTCCGCCCCCGGACCGGCCCGACCGGTCATCGCACCCGCACCTCCGAGGAGAAACTGTGACCACCCCGCCCGCGCTGCTCATCGCCGGCCATGGCACCCGAGACGAAGCGGGAGCAGAAGCCTTCCGTGACTTCGTACGGGAGCTGGGCCGACGCAACCCTGCATTGCCCGTCGCGGGAGGGTTCATCGAGCTGTCCCCGCCTCCTCTGACGGACGCGGTCGCCGAACTCGTCGGCCAAGGGGCGAGCCGGTTCGTCGCCGTTCCGCTGATGCTGGTATCCGCCGGGCACGCCAAGGGCGACATCCCGGCGGCGCTGGCCCGTGAGAAGGAGCGGCACCCCGGGGTCTCGTACCGGTACGGCCGCCCGCTGGGTCCGCACCCCCAGCTGCTGAAGGTCCTGGAGCGCCGGCTGGACGAGGCCCTGGGCGAAGGCGCCCGCACGCCCTCCGACCGGGCCAAGACCACCGTGCTGCTGGTGGGCCGGGGCTCCACCGACCCGGACGCCAACGCCGAGGTCCACAAGGCCGCCCGACTTCTCTGGGAGGGCCGCGGCTTCGCGGGAGTCGAGACCGCCTTCGTCTCACTCGCCGCTCCCGATGTGCCCTCGGGTCTTGACCGCTGCCTCAAGCTGGGCGCGCGACGGATCGTCGTACTGCCCTACTTCCTGTTCACGGGCATCCTCCCGGACCGGGTGCGGCAGCAGACGGAGGGGTGGGCCTTGGCGCATCCGGAGGCGGAGGTGTTGTCCGCCGATGTCATAGGCCCCACCGAGGAGTTGGTGGACCTGGTCATGGAGCGCTACCGGGAGGCCATCGAGGGGGATCTGCGGATGAACTGCGACACCTGCGTCTATCGCATCGCCCTCCCGGGCTTCGAGGACAAGGTGGGACTGCCGCAACAGCCGCACCACCACCCGGACGACCCTTCCGGAGACGGTCACCACCACCATCACCATGGCGGCCATGCCCACGCCCACTGATCCGGTTCCGTCCCGGCACGATCTGCGCCACCACGGCGACGCGGAAGTGCGGGACAGCGGGGCTGACTTGACCGATCTCGCCGTCAATGTCCGGGCCGGCACTCCCCCGGCCTGGCTCAAGGAGAGGATCGCCGCGTCCCTCGACGGTCTCGCCGTCTACCCGGACGGGCGGCAGGCGCGTGAGGCAGTGGCCGTGCGGCACGGTCTGCCTGCCGGGCGGGTGTTGCTGACCGCCGGGGCCGCCGAGGCGTTCGTCCTGATCGCACGGGCTGTCCGGGCCCGCCGCCCGGTCGTGGTGCATCCGCAGTTCACGGAGCCGGAGGCGGCTCTGCGGGATGCGGGCCACGCCGTGGAGCGGGTGCTGCTCGACGCAGGAGACGGCTTCCGGCTCGGAGAAGGCGCGGTCCCGGAGGAGGCCGACCTGGTGGTGGTCGGCAATCCGACCAACCCCACATCCGTGCTGCACCCTGTGGAGGATCTCGCGCGCCTGGCCCGCCCGGGCCGGGTGCTGGTCGTGGACGAGGCCTTCATGGACGCGGTGCCGGGCGAGCGCGAGTCGCTCGCCGGGCGCACCGATCTGCCCGGGCTGGTCGTGCTGCGCAGCCTCACCAAGACCTGGGGTCTGGCGGGGCTGCGCGTGGGCTATGTCCTCGCCGAGCCCGAACTGATTGTCGCGCTGGAGCACGCCCAGCCGCTGTGGCCGGTGTCCACCCCCGCCCTGACCGCGGCGGTGGCGTGCAGCGAACCCCAGGCCCTCGCCGAGGCCGCGCACGCCGCCCACCGCATCGCCGCGGACCGCAGCCATCTGCTGGCCCGGCTGGCCGAGTTCGGCGGCCTGCAGGTGTGCGAACCGGCCGCCGGGCCCTTTGTGCTCATACGTCTGCCGGGCGCCGCAACCGTACGGGAACGGCTGCGGGCCCGGGGATTCGCGGTGCGCCGCGGCGACACCTTCCCCGGCCTCGGACCGGACTGGCTCCGGGTCGCCGTACGCGATCGGGCGACGACGGACCTCTTCGCCGAGGCACTGGCCAAGACCCTTCCGCAGGGTGGCCAGGTGCCCTGATCTGCGCGACCGGTCTCACCGGCGGGCAGATGCGCCACGCGGTCCGGGCCCGGATCGGATCTGATCCGGGCCCGGTCCGCTCCGGACGCAGTACGCCGGAACAGGAGCACGAGCGCGAGACCGTCCGGGACGGACCGGCCGGGGCTGGTCGGGCTCCCCGTCACGCGGCAGGGCCGCGGTGGGGGGTTGTGCCCCCACCGCGGCCCTGCCGTACCCGGAGATCAGCTCCGGCGGCGACGGCGGGTGAGAACGAGCGCCCCGCCGCCCGCAGCCACCAGCAGGGCCGCGCCGCCCGCCAGATAGGGCGTCGTGGAGCTGCCGCCTGTCGCGGCGAGGTTCTCGGTCGACGCCTCCTTGCCGGAGCCGGTCTGCGTACTGACACCGGAGTCGTCGGCACTGCCCGCCCCGGCCCCGTCCGCACCCGGCGTGTCCGCACCCGGCTTCTCATCGCCCGGGGTGTCCGCACCGGGCTTGTCACCCGGCTTGTCGCCGCCCGGCTCCGCCTGCCCGGGCTGCTCGCCGCCGGGCTTGTCCTCACCGGGCGTGCCGTGCCCGCCCTGGGGGCTCTCACAGGTGGCCTCGACGAGCGTCACTCGTCCGTCCACCTTGGCGACGTTCTGCTTCAGCGGGTCGACGGAGACCTTCAGGTCGAGCGCGGTAGCCGCGGCCGTCCGCGAAGTGGTGTGCGTCTTCGACAAGTCGAGCTGGACCTCGCCCACCTCCGGCACCTCGACCCGGGTCGTACCGCCCGCGCGCAGCGTGACCTTCTTGCCGAGCACCCGCACGGTGCCCAGCACGTTCGAGTCGGCCGTCGGCCGCTTGCCCGCCTCGCAGACCGCCCTCGACGTGACCTGCTCGACCTCGATCAGGGACAGCAGCGGCAGGCCCGGGACATGGACCTTCGCCCGGACCAGGTTCGCGTAGCCCTCGGCCTGGTGCGCGTTCGCGGTGGCGCGGGCCGTGGCCACATCGGCGCGCAGCAGGTTGACGGGACGGCCCCGGTTGACGCCGTCCAGGGTGACCGACAGTGCGGTCTTGTCGGCGTCGGCGGGCGCGTGCACCTCGTTCAGGGAAGCGTGCAGCGGCACGTGCGCGGACTTCTTGAGCAGGCCGACGTCGAGGCCGGCGCGGAGCACGACGGCCCCGGACTTTCCGTGCCCGCCGCCGGTGGCGTGCGCGGGCGCCGCGCCGAGGAGGACCGCCGGACCGGCGGCCAGGGCGGTGGCGGTCAGCATGGCGGCGGCACGGCGCGCGGGCATGCTGAAGGCAGAGCTGTTCACGGTGGAAAACCCCCACAAGAGACATGGAGTCGCCGACGCCGCCCATGGGGGACATCGTGAGCGCCGACGACCACGACCCCGAAATACTTACGTACTGTGGGTGAACAAGCAGCAACGAGTGGTGAGTTCATCCCAAAGGGTGGTTTCCGGCCCCACATTCGAATCCATCGACACAGACGTTCCCGAGTGTCACCCGCGCAACAGCGTCCCGGGCCGACGTGAGCATCTTCAACGCGGTGAACCCACGCTTCGTTACGCACTGTCAACACCGGTCAACCGTGCGCATCCGCGGCCTTGGCAGCCCGAGCCCGTAGCCGGCCGTCCGCCATCCGTCATCGGCCACCGTCGCCGATCGCCCGGCCCTTCGACGACCCACCAGCCCCTCAGACGTCCGCCGTCCGCCGTCGGGGCCAGGGCCAGGGCGTACCCGACGGGCCTTCGCGGGCTGGCGACGCTCCCGGACTCCGTCCGGGTGTGGAGTCCCCCGGCCGGAGGCTGGGGGCCCACACGCCGCGCTGTCGCGCCCGCCCGACTACGCCCCCGCATGAGGACGCCCTCCCCCAGCCTCCCGGCGGGGGACACCCCCGACTGCCTCGTGCTGTGACCGGGACGGTTCACCGGCTCGCGACGCCCGGCACGGCACTCCCCCAGCTACCTCCCCCGGCCGAAGGCTGGGGGAGTGCCCCCACGCTGTGTTGTCGGAGTCGCCCGAGTACTCCCCTGGCCTTCGGCATGGGGGACCCCAGTACGAGGGCGATCTCCCCCGGACCCCGTCCGGGGGCACCCCCACCGCCGTGCGATGCACCGCACCGGACGCCGCGAGCTTCCCGGCAAACCCTCCCGGTCACAGCACTGGCGCCGATCCCCCAGCGCCTTCGGCCGGGACGTGCCCCCACCGCCTTGCGACGATCCCCCAGGCGTTCGCCCGGGAGCAGCCTTCGGCGGCCGGGAGGTGGCCCTACGCCGACGTCCTCACTGATCCACTCAGAGCCGTCGGACACGCACTCCACCCGTACGGACCTTCAGCGTGGTTGACCCAGCCGACCGCGGACCGGCCTCCGAGTGCGGCGTGGCGGCGACGGTCCGTGGTCGGCCGTCGGTACGGGCCACGGATCCGGCGACCCGTACCGGTGTGCCGTCAGCCGATCACGTGCCCGCGCAGGACCACATGGCGCGGAGCGGTGAGCACCCGTACGTCCTCGCGCGGATCGGTCTCGTAGACCACCAGGTCGGCGGGAGCGCCCTCGCTCAGCCCCGGCCGGCCGAGCCACTCCCGCGCGTCCCAGGCCGTGGCGGACAGGGCCTCGACGGCCGGGATACCGGCCCGGACGAGCTCGGCGACCTCTGCCCCTATCAGCCCGTGCGGCAGGGAGCCGCCCGCGTCCGTGCCCACGTACACCGGGATTCCGGCGTCGTACGCCGCCCGCACGGTGTCGTAGCGGCGGGCGTGGAGCCGTCGCATATGGTCCGACCAGAGGGGGAACTTCGACTCGCCGCCGTCCGCGAGCCGGGGGAAGGTCGCGATGTTGACCAGGGTGGGGACGATCGCCACTCCCCGCTCGGCGAACAGCGGAATCGTCTCCTCCGTGAGCCCGGTGGCATGCTCGATGCAGTCGATTCCCGCCTCCACGAGGTCGGTCAGCGACTCCTCGGCGAAACAGTGGGCGGTGACCCGGGCACCGAGCCGGTGCGCCTCGGCGATCGCCGCCTCCACCGCGCCACGCGGCCAGCAGGCGCTCAGATCGCCGGTTCCCCGGTCGATCCAGTCGCCGACGAGCTTGACCCACCCGTCGCCCCGGCGGGCCTCCTGGGCGACAAACGTGACCAGATCCTCGGGCTCGATCTCATGGGCGTAGTTACGGATGTAGCGCTTCGTACGGGCGATATGGCGCCCCGCGCGGATGATCCGGGGAAGGTCCTCGCGGTCGTCGATCCAGCGGGTGTCCGAGGGCGATCCGGCGTCCCGGAGCAGCAGGGCACCCGCGTCACGGTCGGTCACCGCCTGCTTCTCGCTGGTCGAGTCGTCGACGGGGCCGTTTGCGTCCAGTCCGACGTGACAGTGCGCGTCGACCAGACCGGGGAGCACCCAGCCGGACAGTGTTGTCATCTCCCGGGCGCCCGCCGGACGCACGAAGGAGATCCGGCCGTCCACCACCCACAGCTCGTCCCGGACCTCTTCCGGCCCGACCAGCACCCGTCCCCTGATGTGCAGCACCGCGCTCTCGCTCATGGCACGCACTGTACGAGCCCTGCGCCCCAGGGGTCACCGGTCCCCCGGACGAGCCCGCGGACGCGGGAACACCGGCCCGCGCAGGCACGGCCCGGCCTCCTCGGATTTGCCGGGGCGAGCAATCGATATATCCTTTGCAGGCGAATTTCCATTTCTTCTGATGCATAGCTTTCCGTCTGCTTCTTCCCCCTATCCGGATTCTCAAACTCCCAAGTTTTGCGAGCGTCCGACGATGCAATTCAGCCGCGTCTCACGACCGTTACGCACATGTGACGGACTCCACACGGTGTCTGGTTCGCCCCGTAATTACCGGACAAACCCGCACCACTTGCCCTGTTTCCGCGTGCCCGCGCGTCCTCGCGCGATAACACATGAACCCCCTCCGGCGTAACCCCTGTCCGAGATGCACTTTCGATTTGCCCTCGGTAAATTTAATTTGCATGACCGCCGCACAAGCAGCCCTTGCAGGTGCCGACAGAGAATTCCTCGGAATGCCCGAGGGGCTCGAACTCGACGCCCCGCGAGTCGAGGACGGAGCCGTGATTTGGCGCATCGCCCGCGACTCGAAGGTGCTCGACCTCAACTCGTCGTACAGCTACCTCCTGTGGTGTCGTGACTTCGCCGCCACCTCCGTAGTGGCCCGCGACGGGCAGGGCGAGCCGGTCGGGTTCGTCACCGGCTACATCCGCCCGGAGCGTCCACAGACCCTGGTCGTCTGGCAGGTCGCCGTCGACCACGCGCAGCGCGGCCGGGGACTGGCCGGCGCGCTCCTGGACGGACTGACCGCCCGGGTCGCCGATGAGCTGGACGTCCACCGCGTCGAGACCACGATCACGCCCGACAACACCGCGTCGAACCGACTGTTCACCTCTTTCGCCGAGCGGCACGGAGCCGCCGTGCAACGGGAGGTGCTGTTCCACGGCGGACTGTTCCCCGACGGCGGGCACGAGCCCGAGGTGCTGTACCGGATCGGTCCCCTCGCGGCCACAGCGGCCACACGCTGACGGCCCGCCCCCCCAGACTTCTTCCCTCCCTCACGTCACTCTCCCTGGAGCATGCTGTGACCATCACCCCGCCCGCCCTGAGCGTCTTCGAGACCCTGGAGTCGGAGGTGCGCAGCTACTGCCGCGGCTGGCCCGCTGTGTTCGACCGCGCGCAGGGCAGCTACATGTACGACGAGGACGGCCACACCTACCTCGACTTCTTCGCCGGGGCGGGTTCCCTGAACTACGGCCACAACAACCCGGTGCTGAAACGGGCTCTGATCGACTACATCGAGCGCGACGGCGTCACCCACGGCCTGGACATGGGGACCACCGCCAAGCGGGCCTTCCTGGAGTCCTTCCAGAACATCGTCCTGCGTCCGCGCGACCTGCCGTACAAGGTCATGTTCCCCGGCCCGACGGGCACCAACGCCGTCGAGGCGGCGCTGAAGCTGGCCCGTAAGGTCAAGGGCCGCGAGGCGATCGTCTCCTTCACCAACGCCTTCCACGGCATGTCGCTGGGCGCGCTCGCCGTCACCGGCAACTCGATGAAGCGGGCCGGCGCCGGTATCCCGCTGGTGCACGGCACCCCGATGCCCTTCGACAACTACTTCGAAGGCCGCGTCCCGGACTTCCTGTGGTTCGAGCGGCTGCTGGAGGACCAGGGCTCCGGCCTGAACCAGCCGGCCGCCGTGATCGTCGAGACGATCCAGGGCGAGGGCGGCATCAACGTCGCCCGCCCGGAGTGGCTGCGCGCGCTGGCGGACCTGTGCAAGCGGCGCGACATGCTGCTGATCGTCGACGACATCCAGATGGGCTGCGGCCGCACCGGCGCCTTCTTCTCCTTCGAGGAGGCCGGCATCACCCCGGACATCGTCACGCTGTCCAAGTCCATCAGCGGCTACGGCCTGCCCATGTCGCTCACCCTGTTCAAGCCCGAGCTGGACATCTGGGAGCCGGGCGAGCACAACGGCACCTTCCGCGGCAACAACCCCGCCTTCGTCACCTCCGCCGCCGCCCTGGACACGTACTGGGCGGACGGGCAGATGGAGAAGCAGACCATCGCCCGCGGCGAGCAGGTCGAGCAGGCACTGCGCGCCATCGTCGAGGAGCACCCGCGGCTCGGCGGCGAGCTCCGGGGCCGTGGCCTGGTCTGGGGCCTGGAGTTCGCGGACAAGGACCGGGCGACGAAGGTCGCCGCCCGCGCCTTCGAGCTGGGGCTGCTCATCGAGACCTCGGGTCCGCAGAGCGAGGTCGTCAAACTGCTGCCGCCGCTGACCGTGACCCCCGAGGAGCTGGACGAGGGTCTGCGCACTCTCGCCCGGGCGGTGCGGGAGACGGCCTGAGGGTCCGCTCGAAGGAGCGGACCGACGGGTTGACCGCACCCATCACACCGCCGACCGTAGACAGAAAGGCACCGAATCACCGTGATCGTCCGATCGTTCAAGGACATCGAAGGCACCGACCGGCATGTGAAGGCCGCGTCCGGGACCTGGGAGAGCAAGCGCATCGTCCTCGCCAAGGAGCGCGTGGGCTTCTCACTCCACGAGACGACGCTCTACGCGGGCACGGAGACGTCGATGTGGTACGCCAACCACATCGAGGCCGTGCTCTGTGTGGAGGGCGAGGCCGAGCTGACCAACGACGAGACCGGTGAGACGCACTGGATCAGCCCCGGGACGATGTACCTCCTGGACGGCCACGAGCGCCACACCATGCGCCCGAAGACCGACTTCCGCTGCGTCTGTGTCTTCAACCCGCCCGTCACCGGCCGGGAGGACCACGACGAGAACGGTGTGTACCCGCTGCTCACCGAGCCGTCCGAGAGCTGAGCTCCCCCAGGGGAAGGAAAGAAGCAAGGACGTACGAGAGGAGAAGGAGCACCACCATGACCACCGCACCCGAGCGAACGGCCGATCTCTACCCGACACGCGGCGCCACCGAGGTCGCGACTCCGCGCCTGGACCCGGTTGTCTGGTCCGAGCCGGGGGCTCCCGGTCCGATCCAGCCGTCAGAACTGCGCGGTTTCGACCGCGACGGCTTCCTGACGGTCGACCAGCTGATCACTCCGGACGAGGTGGCGAAGTACCGTGCTGAGCTCGACCGGCTGATCGTCGACCCGGAGGTCCGGGCCGACGCGCGCTCGATCATCGAGCCGATGTCCAAGGACGTCCGGTCCGTCTTCGAGGTGCACAGGATCAGCGAGGTCTTCGCCGAGCTGGTACGCGACCCACGCGTGGTGGGCCGCGCGCGGCAGATTCTGGGCTCGGACGTCTACGTCCACCAGAGCCGGATCAACGTCAAGCCCGGGTTCGGGGCCTCCGGTTTCTACTGGCACTCGGACTTCGAGACCTGGCATGCCGAGGACGGCCTGCCGAACATGCGGACGGTGTCCGTCTCGATCGCACTGACCGAGAACTACGACACCAACGGCGGCTTGATGATCATGCCGGGCTCGCACCGGACGTTCCTCGGCTGTGCGGGGGCAACGCCGAAGGACAACTACAAGAAGTCGCTGCAGATGCAGGACGCGGGCACGCCGTCGGACGAGGCTCTGACGAAGTTCGCGAGCCGGCACGGCATCAAGCTGTTCACCGGCGCGGCGGGGTCGGCGACCTGGTTCGACTGCAACTGCATGCACGGCTCGGGCGACAACATCACGCCCTTCCCGCGCAGCAATGTCTTCATCGTCTTCAACAGCGTGGAGAACACGGCTGTGGAGCCGTTCGCGGCGCCGATCCGGCGTCCGGAGTTCATCGGGGCGCGCGACTTCACCCCCGTACGGTGAGGCCGTAGAGCGCCGCAGAGATACGTAGAGCTCCGTGGAGTTCCGTGGAGTTCCGTAGGACATGCGCAGGACATGAGAGCCCCGCCCGGCTCGGTGCGTTGCCGGGCGGGGCTCTCGTCGGTTCCGGGCGCCCGTCCACGCTTCATCCGGGCTCCGACGTTGGGGCCCTTGGCTGTCGGCCGGCTGTCGGCGCGCTCGGTCGGCCGGGCGGACGTCAGGCGCCGGCGGGGTCTCCGGGGACTTCGGACAGAACGTCGAGCGCACGATCAACATCCGAGGCGGTGTTGTAGAGATGGAACGCCGCACGGAGGTTCCCCGCCCGGAAAGAGAGCATCACCCCGGCCTCGCGCAGCGGCTCCTCCGTGTGGCTGAGCCCGGGAACGGCGACGATGGCGGATCCCGGTGCCCGTACCGGCTCGTGGCCCAGCCGGGTGAGACCTGCCCGGAAACGGTCCGCCAGGGCGGCATTGTGGGCGCCGATGGCCTCGGGGCCGGTCTCCTCGATGAGGGCGATGGAGTGCTGGGCGGCCAGATACGCCAGTGTGCTGTGGCTGTGGTCGAAGCGACGGGCGGACCGGGTGAACAGTTCGACCGGGCCGTAGGTGCTGTTCTCCGGGTCCTCGCCCGCCACCCAGCCCGCGTAGAACGGCGTCAGCTCCTCATGGGCCTCCGGCACGACGAGGAAGGACGTGCCGCGCGGGCTCAGCAGCCACTTGAAGGCGCCGCACACCGTGAAGTCGAAATCGCCCGCGCGCAGCGGCAGCCAGCCCATGGACTGCGAGGCGTCGACGAGCGTACGGGCGCCGTGGGCGAGGGCCGCGCCGCGGATCGCCGCGAGGTCGGCGATGCGGCCGTCGGAGGACTGTACGGAGCTGACGGCGACGAGCGCGGTACCCGGGCGTACGGCGTCGGCGAGGCTCTCCAGCGGCGCGCTGCGCAGCTTCAGATCACGTCGGACGGCGAAGGGTGTGACGAGCGAGCTGAAGTCCCCGTCCGCGACGAGGACTTCGGCCCCGGCGGGCAGCGACGCGGCGATGAGGCCGACGTGGACGGCGACCGCGCCCGCGGCCGACACCCGCTCGGCGGGCACCCCGGCCAGCCGGGCGAAGGCCTCCCGTGCCACCTGTACGGACTCCAGGCCCGCACCGGGCGTGGGGCGTCCGGCGACCGCGTCGTCGACCGCCTCCCGGAGTGCGGTGGCCGATCGCGCGGGGAGCAGCCCGCTGGACGCGGTGTTGAGATAGGTCGTCTGTGGCGCGAACTGGGCGCCTCCCAGGCTCTTCTCCATGTCCTCCACCCTCTCCCGCGCGGCGGACGGCGTCCACGTAGCAGGAGCGGGAGGGCCCCGAAGCGATGCTTACGGCTCGGGCGCGGGCCTGCGGTTGCTGTCCTCTGTGCGCCCGCACGCGCCCTCGCAGGTCCGTGTGGCCCCTGTCCGTGGCGGCGGGCTCCGGCGGCCCCGTCGGAGAACGGGCGGTGTCACAGGTCGGCGGGGCGCGGCAGGGCGAACTCCTCCACGACACCGATACGGCGCAGGGTGGACGAGACATGCCGGTGCAGGAGCTCCCGGGCGTCGCCGCCCCGGCCGATGGCCATGGCCTCGGCGATGGCGGTGTGCTCGGCGACGTCCCTCTCGGGGTTGCCGGGGCCGACGGTGGAGGTGGCGGCGATGTGCCAGGTCCGGTCCCACAGGGCGACGTGCATGTCCGCCACCACAGGATTGCCCGCGGCACGGACCAGCCGGGTGTGGAACGTTCTGCCGATCGCCATCGCCCCCTCGGGCGTGGAGGCCTCGTGGAGGTCGTCCAACAGGTCCCGGCCCAGCTCGCGCAGGCCCGTACGGCCCCGGGCGGCCACGGAGTCCAGGGCGAAGATCTCCAGCAGCAGCCGGGCCTCCATGACGTCACGGGCCTCCTGCAGGGTGAGGGGCAGAACGAGCGCGCCGCGCGTGGGATAGAGCCTCAGCGCCCCCTCGCTCCTGAGGCGGCTGAAGGCGTCGCGGACAGCCTCCTGCGCCAGTCCGAGCTCCGCGGCGACGGCCGCCTCCCGGAGCAGCTCCCCCGTGTCGTAGGTGCCGTCCAGCAGGCGCGCTCTGACCTCGGCGTACGCTCGTTCCGTGGCCTGGGTTCCCTCGTGCTCGGGCCGTCCTTCCGGCATCGTCCCATTGTCGCCTCTCCTCCCGGGTCGGGCAGGTCCAGGCGCGCGTGGGCGGCAGGGCATGTCCGCCGAGCGGCTGAGGCTGTCAGCGGGTCCGTGCGGCGGTCGCCGCTCTGGCGGGGCGGCTGGGCCCCACGCGCCCGGCGGAGGCCGAGCAGGTCGTGGTCGCGGTCGTCGACCTGCCGTCGGCCCTGGTCCGCCGCCCTCTACGAGGCGGCGCCGGCATCCCGCCGGAGGCGGAGCACCTCGCGGAGCGGTGCGCGGGCGCCCTGCCCACTCCGGCGGTCCGGCCCGCGGTCTGAGGCGGCTCGGGACCGAGGCCGGGCCCGTACGCCCACCCCCACGCTCCGACCCGGGGTCCCCGAGGGTTCGGGGCCAGGCCGGCAACGGATTCACCGCCTGCGAGGACGATCGCGGGTCAGCTCTCCCGGCGGCCGTCGACGCGGCGCGGTAGCCCGAGGGGGTTGTCGTCCCGCAGCTCCGGGGGCAGCAGCGCGGCGGGGGTGCTCTGGAAAGCCACCGGCCGGAGCCAGCGTTCGATGGCCGTGCCGCCGACCGATGTCGAGGTGGAGGTGGTGGCCGGGTAGGGCCCGCCGTGGTGCTGGGCGGGGGCGACGGCGACACCGGTCGGCCACCCGTTGACCAGCAGCCTTCCGGCGAGCGGGGCGAGCTCGGCCAGCAGACGCGCGGCCGGGCCCTCGCCCGCCGCCGACTCCTCCTCGCCGATATGGAGCGTGGCCGTGAGATTGCCGGGCAGCCGCGCGAGGACCGCGGAGACCTCCGTCTCGTCCTCGTACCGTGCGACGACGGTGACCGGCCCGAAGCACTCCTCCAGCAGCAGTGCGTGCCCGTCCCCGTCGGAGAGCCGCGCGGCCGGGACGGTGAGGAAGCCCGCGCTGACGGCGTTCTCACCGCTCTCGCCCGGGGTCACCGGGCTCTCCACGCCGGGGAGGGCGGCCCGGTCCCGGATGCCCGCGACAAAGGCGTCCCGGATCCGCGCGTCGAGCAGGACCCCCTCCGCGGTGTCGCTGACGGCCTCGGTGAGGGACCGCACGACACGGTCGCCCGCCGGGCCCACCGGAACGAGGACCAGTCCGGGCTTGACGCAGTACTGACCCACGCCGAGAGTCATCGAACCGGCCAGCCCGCCGCCTATCGCCTCCCCGCGCTCCTCGGCCGCGGCCTCCGTGACCACAACGGGGTTGAGGCTGCCCAGTTCACCGTGGAAGGGGATGGGAGTGGGGCGGGCCGCCGCGGCGTCGTGGAGCGCCCGGCCGCCGCGTATGGAACCGGTGAATCCGGCCGCCGCGACCAGCGGGTGCCGTACCAGGCCGACACCCGCGTCGAAGCCGTGCACCAGGCCCACGACCTCCTCCGGCAGGCCGTGCCGCGCGGCTGCCCGGCGCAGCACGGAGGCGCACACCTCGGACGTGCCGGGGTGGTCGGGGTGTGCCTTGACGACGACCGGACAGCCGGCGGCGAGCGCGCTGGCGGTGTCACCGCCCGGTACGGAGAACGCCAGCGGGAAGTTGCCGGCCGCGTAGACGGCGACGACGCCCAGCGGCACCTTGTAGCGGCGCAGGTCGGGGCGGGGCGCGGGCCCGGCGTCCGGGTCGGCGTGGTCAATGAGGACGTCCAGGAAGGCGCCCTCGTCCACGATGTCCGCGAAGGAACGCAGCTGATAAGTGGTCCGGGCCAGCTCGCCGGTGAGGCGTCCGGGCCCCAGCGCGGTCTCGGCGTCCGCGGCCTCGATGACGAACTCGCCGGCGCCGTCGAGCAGGTCGGCGGCGGTCCGCAGAAACGCCGCGCGTACGGTCCGGTCGGCGAGGGCCTTGCGCGCGGCGTACGCGGCGCGCACCGTCTGGTCGACCTCCTCCGCCGTGGCCTCCACCGCAACCTGCTCCCGCTGCTTCCCGGTTCGGGGGTCCACGCTCCAGACTGGTGCTGCCACGGCGAATTCCTCCTGCGTGCTGCTCAGAGACCGCGTTCGAGAGGCGGAACGCTGTTCCTGATGGTGAATTCTTCGGGACCCTATTTCCGGGCGAACGAAGGGGTCAAGGCCGGTACGCGTCACGGAGAGACGGGCGTGCCCAGGTCAAATCGGCGATAGGCACCGTGGAAAAGCGGGAATTCTCCGGAGGCGCGCGGGAATTCAACCCGCTCGCAGCCGTCCAGGTCGCCGTCGACCGCTCGTCGCCGTCGACCGCTCCGGATCCGGCCTCCGCATACCGCTGTGCACGCCGGCCGGGCCGCGACGGACGCGACCGGCACCCGCCAGGGCATCGGTGTCCGGACCCTGCCCTGCTCGTCAGGCCCTGCTCGCCCGACCCTGCTCGTCAGGCCCTGCTCGGGGGCACTTCCTGCACGCCGCGCTGTTCGATGGACCCACCCCGCCCCGCCCCGGCCACGCGACGCCGGCTCCGACCTGTGGCGGGGGTTGCGGCTCCGCCATGCGGCGGAGGCGGATCGTCGGGCGGGCCGATGCCGAGCCTCCGCCGAGTCTGGAGGGTGAGGGGCATGACACCGACCTCGCGTTCTGCAGCCTCGTCCCGCTCCGCGCAAGCCGCCACCGGACCGGCCGGAGCGTACGTGCGACAGCACGAAGCCACCCCCGGACCCGGCCAGGACATGGCCCGCCCGGCCGAAGCCACCCCCCGACCCGACGACCCCGCGGTACGCCCCGCCGGAGCCGGTCCGGCCGCCGGGCAGGGCCACCGCCCGCAGCGCAACGCCGTACGGCCCGGGACCGCGGGGACCGGAACCGTACGGCCCCGTACCGTCCGCCAGGCGCTGCGCGGGGTCACCGTCGTCGCCTGCGTCCCCTATCTCTCGCTGAAGATCGCGTGGATCGCGGGGAGCCATACCGGTATTCCGGAGGGCAGCCCGCTGCGCGACGCGGGCACAGGGCTGGCCCTCGCCAACGGCGTCACCGTCCTCATGGACGGGGCCGTCATCGCCCTGGCTCTTCTGCTCACCCAGGCGTGGGGCCGGCGGACACCGCCCTGGCTGCTCCTCCTGCCGATGTGGTGCGCGACGGGCCTGCTCGCGCCGATCATGACCGGCTTTCCGCTGCAACTCCTGGTCAAGGCCGTCGGGGGGTCCGTGAGCAGCTCCGAGGACACCGGCCGTGAGCCGTTCCTCGACGCATGGGTGTTCGGCGTCGTCTACACCGGATTCATCGTCCAAGGCCTGGCGCTCGGCGCGCTGTTCGTGCTGTACGCGCGTGAGCGTTGGGGCCATCTGTGGCGCGGCCGGCTCCAGGACCTGCCCAGCAGCCCGACACGGCCCGCCCAGCGTGCCGCCGCCGTCGCCGCCTCGCTGCTCTCCCTGCTGCCCCTGGCGATGCACCTGCTGTGGGCCTGTGGCTCGACCGCCGGGCTCGACGCAGCGAGGGCCGAGGACCGTACGAGCGACTTCTCCGTGCACGAAGCGGTCGACGTCCTCTTCGCGGCCGCCACCATCGCGGGCGTCCTCATGCTCGCCTTCCGCACCGGACGTCTCGTGCCGCTCCATGTCCCGCTCGCCCTGGCCTGGGTCGGCTCCGGAGCGCTGACCTGCTGGGGCGGCTGGCTGCTGATGGCCGCCCCGGTCGTCGCCGACGACTCGGCCGAGCGGCTCACCCCAGTCATGAACCTGACCTACTCTGTGCAGATGATCGCCGGGATGCTCGTCGTCACCATGGGCGCCTACTTCTTCGCCGAGCGCGCCGCGGAACGCCGTACCGCGTGAACGCGCTGCGCCGGGGGGCGGCCACGCTGATCGGGCGGCGTGCGCGTCTGCGGTGGATCCATCTCGTCCTCGGCGGCGCCCTGTTGATGCCGTACTTTCTCCTGGCATCCGTGGTCGTGGGCCCGGTCATGGGCGAGACCGACCTCTTCAGCTCCCTCCCGGCGCAGCTCGCGTCGTTCGCCCTCGCCCTGCCCATCGCCGCGTCGACCGCGCTCTTCCCCCTCGTACGGCCGCTTTCGCTGACCGCCGCGCGTGCGCTGTGCGGTATCCCCGCCGAGGAGCCGGCGAGCGGTCCGGCCGGAGGGCGTCCGGCACGGCTCCGCACCTGCGCCTGGTACACCGTGCATCTCGCGGTCGGCGGGGTCATCAGTGGAATGACCCTCTCCGTACCGCCGTTCGCGGTGACGCTGATCCTGCTGCCCTTCCTCGACGGGCTGCGCCACGCCGACCTGGGCGCCCTTCTGGCCTTCGGCGGGCCCCAACAGGCCGTCCTGGCCCCGCTCGCGGGCGTCGGGCTGCTGATCGCACTGGCGGGGATCGCCGCCTCGACCGGGCTGCTGCTCGCCCGCGCCGCTTCGGCGCTGCTCGGGCCCACCCCCGCCGACCGGCTCGCCGCCGCCGAGCAGCGGGCCGCGGCCCTCGCGCGGCGGAACCGGCTCGCCCGCGAGCTGCACGACTCAGTGGGGCACGCGCTGAGTGCCGTGAGCCTCCAGGCGAGCGCCGCACGCAAAGTCCTCGACGCCGACCCGGAGTTCGCCCGGCAGGCGCTGGCCGCCATCGAGGAGACCGCACGGCGTACGGTCGACGAACTCGACACGGTCCTGGGTGTGCTGCGCGAGGACGACGAGGAGGGGCGGGGCTCCACGCTGCCGCCGGGCCCGACCCTGGCGGAGCTGGACGAGCTGCTGGCCCGTACGCACGCGGCAGGCGTGACCGTCGAACACACGGTGCCCGGCGGTCTCGGACGGCTGCCGGAGCCGGTCTCCCGGGAGGCGTACCGGATCGTGCAGGAGGGGCTGAGCAACGCGCTGCGGCACGCGGGCCAGGTGGCCGTACGGCTGTGGATCGCCCTGGCCGACGAGGAGTTGGAGATCACCATGGAGAATCCGATGCCCGCCGAGCGCCGGCCGGGGACGCGGGGCGGCGGACGCGGCCTGCGCGGTGTCGCCGAGCGTGCGGCCCTGTTGCGCGGCAGTGCGCAGGCCGCGGAGGACGGTGGCGTATGGCGGCTGACCGTACGGCTGCCGGTGGAGGGCGCGCGGTGACGGTGCGGATCGTGGTCGCCGACGACGAGCAGCTGGTGCGCACCGCGCTGAGGACGATCCTGGAGGCCGAGCCCGACATGGCGGTCGTCGGCGAGGCCGCGACGGGTGCGGAGGCCGTGCCGCTGATCCGTGAACTGTGCCCGGACGTGGTGCTGATGGACGTACGGATGCCCGAGATCGACGGCATCCGGGCCACCGAGCAGCTGCTGCGGTCGATGCCCGAGCCGCCGCGTGTCGTGGTGGTGACGACCTTCGAGAACGAC
>NZ_JBQQBW010000119.1:0-19350 GCF_052245415.1 Streptomyces sp. 8N706
GGTCAGGGCCGGTCTGCCACGTCCGGGCGACCAGGAGGTCCGGGAGCCGCTCCGGAGGTCCTTGGCGCCGCTGTGGGTGTCGGTGTCGTCCTTGCTGACATCCACCAATGTGCCCGACCCGTGTTAAGTCCGTGCTGCGCGCGCGTGACGCATGCGTACCACTTACGCGAACCCCCGTGCCCGGACGGTTATTTGACGCCCTTCGCCAGGAACGCGAGCAGATCCTGCCTGCTCACCACACCTGTCGGCTTGCCGTCGACCAGCACGATCGCCGCGTCCGCGCCCTCCAGCACCGCCATGAGGTCCGCCACGTGCTCCCCGGAACCGACCTGCGGCAGCGGCGCGCTCATGTGCTTCTCCAGCGGATCGGTGAGCGTCGCCCGCTGGCCGAAGAGCGCGTCCAGCAGCTCGCGCTCCACGACGGAGCCGATGACCTCCGCGGCCATCACGTCGGGGTGGCCGGCGCCCGGCTTCACGATCGGCATCTGCGAGACGCCGTACTCGCGCAATACGTCGATGGCCTCGCCCACCGTCTCGTCCGGGTGCATATGGACGAGCGAGGGGAGCGCGCCCTCCTTGTACGCGAGGACATCGGCGACCCGGGCGCTCGTCCCGGCCTCCTCCAGGAAGCCGTAGTCCGCCATCCAGTCATCATTGAAGATCTTGCTGAGGTAGCCGCGGCCGCTGTCCGGCAGCAGGACGACCACCACATCGTCGGGGCCGAGCTCCCGCGCGACCTTCAGCGCTGCGACCACCGCCATACCGCAGGAGCCTCCCACCAGCAGGCCCTCCTCCTTGGCGAGCCGGCGGGTCATCTGGAAGGCGTCCTTGTCGGAGACCGCGACGATCTCATCGGTCACCTCCGGGTCGTAGGCGGTGGGCCAGAAGTCCTCGCCGACGCCCTCGATGAGATACGGGCGTCCGGAGCCGCCGGAGTAGACGGAGCCCTCGGGGTCCGCGCCCACGATCCGTACCCGGCCGTCGGAGATCTCCTTCAGGTACCGGCCGGTGCCGCTGATGGTGCCGCCGGTGCCGACGCCCGCCACGAAGTGGGTGATCCGGCCGTCGGTCTGCTCCCACAGCTCGGGGCCGGTCGTCTCGTAGTGCGAGCGCGGGTTGTTCGGATTGCTGTACTGGTCGGGCTTCCAGGCCCCCGGCGTCTCACGGACGAGGCGGTCCGAGACGTTGTAGTACGAGTCGGGGTGCTCGGGGTCGACGGCGGTCGGGCAGACCACGACCTCGGCGCCGTACGCCCGCAGCACATTGATCTTGTCGGTGGACACCTTGTCCGGGCAGACGAAGATGCACTTGTAGCCCTTCTGCTGGGCGACTATCGCCAGCCCCACACCGGTGTTGCCGGAGGTCGGCTCCACGATGGTGCCGCCCGGCCGCAGCGCGCCGGACTTCTCCGCCGCCTCGATCATGCGGACGGCGATGCGGTCCTTCACGGAACCGCCCGGGTTGAAGTATTCGACCTTGGCCAGGACGGTTGCCCGGATCCCCTCGGTCACGTTGTTGAGCCGCACCAGCGGGGTGTTGCCGACGAGCTCAATCATCGAATCGTGAAACTGCACGACGTTCTCCAAGTCAGGCGGGGTCTCCGCGGTCGGGCGGGCAGCCGCTCGCGCGTGCCCGTGCCTGTCCAGCCTATTCCGCCTCCGCCCGGCGTACGGGGGCGTTGCGCGGCACGCCCCACGGGGCAACTAGCTAGTGGCACGGTCGTACAGCGGGAGGCGGGGTCGGCATATGTCGATGTCGAGGGCGAGGGTGGCACGACGGATCGCGGCCGCGGCGGCGTACGGCGGCGGCGGGATCGGGCTGCTGGGCGGGGCCGCGGTGGGGCTCCTGCTGACCGAGGTGCAGCTCGCGAGGCGTGTCGTGGGCGGCTCGGGCGACGCGCCGCCGAATGCGGACGGGCGGTACGGGGTGGCGTTCGCCCGACAGGCGGGGCACCGGCCGATCCGGCTCGCCCTCGCCGGGGATTCGACGGCGGCCGGACAGGGCGTGCACCGGCCCCGGCAGACCCCCGGCGCACTGCTCGCCTCCGGGCTGGCGGCGGTCGCGGAGTGCCCCGTGGACCTGCGGACCGTGGCGCTGCCGGGAGCGCAGTCCGACGACCTGGAGCGGCAGGTCACGCTGCTGCTCGCGGACAGCAGCCTGGTGCCGGACGTCTGCGTGATCATGATCGGCGCGAATGACGTGACCCATCGCATGCCCCCGGCCCGTTCGGTGCGGCTGCTCGCCGATGCGGTGCGCAGGCTCCGGGAGAAGAACTGCCAGGCGGTGGTCGGGACCTGCCCCGACCTGGGCACGATCGAGCCGGTCTACCAGCCGCTGCGCTGGGTGGCGCGGCGGATGAGCCGGCAGCTGGCCGCCGCGCAGACGATCGGAGCGGTGGAGCAGGGCGGCCGTACGGTCTCGCTGGGCGACCTCCTGGGGCCGGAGTTCGAGGCGAATCCCCGGGAGTTGTTCGGTCCGGACAACTACCACCCGTCGGCAGAGGGCTATGCGACGGCCGCCATGGCCGTGTTGCCGACGCTGTGTGCGGCGCTGGGGCTGTGGCCGGAGGAGGAAGAGCGGCCGGACGCGTCGCGGCGCGAGGGCATCCTGCCGGTGGCGGAGGCGGCGGCCCAGGCGGCCTCCGAGGGCGGCACCGAGGTGGCAGCGGCCACACCCATGGGTCTCCGGGGCCCCTGGGTTCTCCTCAAACACCGCCGGCGCCGGCGCCTCCCACCGAGCGAGGTGGCACCCACGTCCGAGCCCAAGGTCCGCGACACCTCCTGAGCCCGGGCGGGCCGGGCGCCCCGGCCCGCCCGGAACCGCCCAGCCCGGGCCGCGGCGACCGCGACGGGGGGGGCGGAGCGGCGGCGGGTGGGCCGCCTACCGGTACGCGCTCACACACGGCCCGGCCGGCCTGTCGCTGCGCCCGCCGGCTGCGGCCATCGGCGGTCGAGCACGTCCGGGCGTGGCTCGCTGACGACGAGATCACCGCAGCTGCGGCTGTGGTCCGAGGCGTACGCCCGCCCGCTCCCTCGTCGAGCCCGACGGCGCGTGGGCCGGGTTCGCCCGCGCGGCCGTGACCGTTCGGCTCGACGCCCTGGCTGCCTGCCAACCAACGAGACCCCCGGAAGCCGCATTCCGGGACAAGGAGCACCACGGGCCGGCGCACTTCCGCGCGGAGCGGCCACAGCCGGCGAGGCGATGGCATAGTGGTGAGCAAGCGCTTAGAAAAGAGGTCCGCGTCACAGCCCCGAAACCGTGACCTCCGCAGTACGTGCAGGTAACTTCCCACACAGTCCAGCCTTCTCGTCCCCATGGAGCCGTGATGCCCGAAGCCGTGATCGTCTCAGCCGCCCGCTCGCCGATCGGACGGGCCTTCAAGGGCTCCCTCAAGGACGTCCGCCCCGACGACCTCACCGCCGAGATCGTCAAGGCCGCGCTCGCCAAGGTCCCCGAGCTCGACCCGCGTGACATCGCCGACCTGATGCTCGGCTGTGGCGCGCCCGGCGGCGAGCAGGGCCACAACCTGGGCCGGATCGTCGCCGTACAGCTGGGCATGGACCACCTGCCGGGCTGCACCATCACCCGCTACTGCTCCTCGTCCCTCCAGACCTCCCGGATGGCGCTGCACGCCATCAAGGCGGGCGAGGGCGACGTCTTCATCTCGGCCGGTGTCGAGAGCGTCTCGAGCGGCGTCCGGGGCAACTCCGACACCCTGCCGGACACCCACAACCCGCTGTTCGCCGACGCGGAGGCCCGGACCGCCGCCCGCGCCGAGCAGGAGGGCACCGACTGGCACGACCCGCGGGAGGACGGCCTCCTCCCGGACGTGTACATCGCGATGGGCCAGACCGCCGAGAACCTGGCCCGCTCCAAGGGCGTCACCCGCCAGGACATGGACGAGTTCGGCGTCCGCTCCCAGAACCTCGCCGAGGAAGCCATCAAGAACGGCTTCTGGGAGCGCGAGATCACCCCGGTGACCACCCCCGACGGCACGGTCGTCAGCAAGGACGACGGCCCCCGCGCGGGCGTCACCATGGAGGGCGTCCAGGGCCTGAAGCCCGTCTTCCGCCCCGACGGCCTGGTCACCGCCGGCAACTGCTGCCCGCTGAACGACGGCGCCGCGGCCCTGGTGATCATGTCCGACACCAAGGCGCGTGAGCTGGGCCTGACCCCGCTCGCCCGGATCGTGTCCACCGGCGTCTCCGGCCTCTCCCCCGAGATCATGGGCCTCGGCCCGGTCGAGGCGTCCAAGCAGGCCCTCGGCCGCGCCGGGCTGTCCATCGGCGACATCGACCTCGTCGAGATCAACGAGGCCTTCGCCGCTCAGGTCATCCCGTCCTACCGCGACCTGGGCGTCGACCTGGACAAGCTGAACGTCAACGGTGGCGCGATCGCCGTCGGCCACCCCTTCGGCATGACCGGCGCCCGGATCACCGGCACCCTGATCAACAGCCTCCAGTTCCACGACAAGCAGTTCGGCCTGGAGACCATGTGCGTGGGCGGCGGCCAGGGCATGGCGATGGTCATCGAGCGGCTCAGCTGATCAAAGCTGGTCCGACCCGGGCCTGTCCGATCCGAGCGGGCCGGTCCGGCTCCGAGCCGGACCGGGCCGAGTGGAGTCGAGCCGGGCTGAACCGCATGGCCACCGAGTCGTGACCGAATCTCCCCCAGGATGTGATGAATCCCCTGGGGGAGACTCGTTTGTGCAGGTCGAACGGGTACGAGTAGCAGTCCCGGGCATAAGGTCCTGCCCCTTTGGTGACGTTGTGCACTGACACCGAGAGGCGGTCCACGACAACCTGAGGTAGGAATTCGGGGGATCCATTCGAATCGGGAGTACGTCAGTGAGCGCCATGTCCCTTGCCCTGCTGCTGGCCGCGGCCGCCGCCACGGCCGTGGGCGCAGCGGCCCTCCACGCTGCTCATGGGCTGCGCAGGCAGCTCACCGCCCTCCGCTCCGAGCTCACCGCCTCGGGCTCGACGGGCTCCGCGGCCGTACCCGCCGCCCCTGCCGTACCCGCTGCCCGTGCGGTGCCCGCCGAGGAGATACGGGCCGCTGTGGCCGACGCCCTCGCCGAGGAGCGGGAGCGCGAGCTGGCCGAGGCCCGGGCGTTCTGGGCGGCTCAGGACGCCCGTGACGCGGGCGCCTCGTCCTCCCTGCTCGGCCCGCTGACCGGCTTCGGTGACGAGGCCCCGCTCTACCTCCCGCGCCAGGCCGACTTCGCCGGTCCGGAGCCGCTGCTGGGCGCCGACGCCCTCGACGCGCTGGACGCCCTGGAGGCTGCCATCGAGGAACCGGCCCTGGCCGCCGAGGACGTTCCGGAGACCGCGGAGTCGCCGGAGCTGGCCGCCGCCCGCCGCCGTCACCCCTCGCACCCCGCCAACTCCCAGGACCCGGGCGCCGCCCAGGGGCCGGCCGTGGCCGACCAGGAGCGCACGGTGGCCCGGCTCGACGATCTGGCCGAATCCGCCACCCCGCTCACCGATGTGCGCCCGGGCCCTCTCGGCACCCTCGATGTGTACGTCTTCGCGGACGGCACGACGATCTGCATGACGCCTGGCGACCGCGAGACCGCGGAACAGCTCGCCGATGCGCTGCGCGCGGGCAACGCTCCGGTACTGCTCGGCGGTTCCGGGATCGCCGGCGCCTACTCCCTGACGTTCGCCTACGGCGAGAAGAGCATCTACGTCCTCGCGGACCGCGTCGTCGCCTCGCTCTGACGGGCCCTCGCCCCCGCCAGCACCTCGCACTGACGAACGAATCAGAGACCGCAGCGCTTGGCCGCCGCCTCCACGAGCGCCACGGCCTCGGCGAGCTCCGCACCGCCCTGCGCGGGCTCCGCTGCCCTGGATCCGGCCGCCACCCGTAGCGCTTCGGCCAAATCGTGACCCGCCACCGCCACCTGGTCCGCCACCGCGAAGATCCCCACCTCCGGCATGCTCCGCGGCTCACGTTCCGGAGACTCGAGGCGCTGCGCACGCCTGGCCAACTCCCGGGCCAGCGCCAGTCCTTCGTCGGCCGCACCCCGCTGCAGGCGGCTCTGCGGGGCCGACCGCAACCGGTCGGCGAGACGGTCCACAGCTGCCACCAAAGGCGTCACATCCAGCACGCCGCGAGCCTATGCGCCGCCCCCTGCCTGTTGCCAATGGGCGAACGCTCAGGCACGGTGGCGTGAAGGACCAACCTGGTACACGAAAGTGAACCGGCAATGGACGCGTCCGGAGGCGCCGATGTCCCAAGTCTTCTCCGAAGAGACCCACCGGAACCTGCTTTCCCGTATCCCCCAGTGCACTGGCCGTGAAGTCTCCGACTGGCTGCGCACCGTCGATGACGGCCCCGCTCTCTTCCGCTTCGAGGAGAAGGTGAACTGGCTGCGTGGCGCGCACCAGCTCGCCTACGGCCATGCCAAAGCGATCATCCATGAACACGACCTGAGGCGGGCAGCGCGCAAGCTGCTCTAGAAGCGGCCCCGCGCACCGCCGTTCGAGCGAGAAGGCCGAAGGGCCCGGAGGCGCAGGAACGCCTCCGGGCCCTTCGCGGTGTCCGTACGGCCCCAGCGGGCCCGCGGACGTACGGTCAGTCGCCGCGCAGGATCGAGATCAGACGCAGCAGCTCGAGGTAGATCCACACCAGGGTCAGGGTGAGGCCGAAGGCCGCCAGCCAGGACTCCTCGCGCGGAGCGCCGTAAGCGATGCCGTCCTCGACCTGCTTGAAGTCGAGCGCCAGGAAGCAGGCGCCCAGGACGACGCCGATGACACCGAAGAGGATGCCGAGGCCACCGCTGCGGAAGCCCAGGCCGTCACCGCCGCCGAAGGCCATGAACAGCAGGTTCACGGCGGTCAGCAGCACAAACCCGATGGCGGCTGCCATCACATAGCGGTAGAACCGCCGGTTCACCCTGATGAGGCGGGTCTTGTAGGCGATCAGCACACCGGCGAAGACCGCCATCGTGCCGAGCACCGCCTGCATCGGGGCACCCTCGAACCGGGCGTTGAACGCACCGCTCAGCGCGCCCAGGAAGAGACCCTCGAAGGCCGCGTACGCCAGGATCAGCGGCGGGGAGGCCTTGCGCTTGAACGCCTGGACCAGGCCGAGCACCATCGCCACCAGACCGGCGCCGAAGGCGAGCGGCAGGGGCAGCTCCATGAGCCATGCGAGCGCGGCACCGACGGTGACGGTGCCGAGCGTGATGCCGGTGCGCATGACGACGTCGTCCATCGTCATACGGCCGGTCTGCAGCGCCCCCGTCGGCGGGGCGCCGTACGGCTGCTGAAGCTGCTCGGGCGTGAGGGTCTGGCCCTGGCCGTACGGGTTACCGCCCTGCGGTGCGTACGGGTTGCCGCCCTGTGGCGCGTACGGGTTGCCGGTGGCGTACGGGTTGCCCTGCTGGGCTGCGGCGGGGCCCCCGGCCTGTGGCGCCGCGTTGAAGCCCGCGAAGCCGGTGTCGCGGCTGAATCCCCGTCGCGAGAAGACCGGGTTGCTGCTCCTCATCTCACTCCTCCATGGCCGCCGGGCGCGACCTTGCCTCAAGAGTAATGGGTAAGCAAAGGATGCACCCTAGTACCGAGGGAGGATCTTTCGGAAGCCTCGGCGAACGCGGGGAGAACCCGTGGTCTCCCGGGACCACCGCGAGAAACGGCCCCGCGTCAACCCGGGCCCACCCGCTGCGGCGTTCCCGCGGGAACGCCGCAGGGCGCACCTCCGGTGGTGTACCCGCCACCCCTGATGGCGAATCCCGCCGATGGCGGACACCCGTCTCCGCCCCCCAGGGGGAGGAGACGGACAACCAGGGCCGGTCGGTGATGTCAGGAGCCGGCTCACGGAGTGCGTTCCGGCTGGTGCAGCCTCATCGCCGTACGCACGGACGCCCCTTGTCCGCCGGTGCCACCGGGCCTGCGGGCAGCGGCGCATGGCCCCATTCGGCGCCCCATATGCATGAGCCCTATGTCCGATGACACACGAACCGGTCGGCCCGCCCTGCCGAGGTGTCGACGAAGGCACTCGCACACCCCTTCGGGCACCGCAGACTGCTCCGCGGGTCGCCGACCTCGCGCACCGTCGGGGCCTTGCAGTGGGAGCAGTACCAGCACGGCGTGTAGGGGTAGGTCACGTCCCACCACAGGGGACTGCTGCACGTGGGGCACTTCACGACGACGGGCATCGGCGGGCCGAACGACATGGCGACATCGTCCCCTTCGGCCGGAAATGCCGAGGTTATTCGGCACCTCACTCACCCGTACGGGCTGTACCTCCCGCCCGCCCCGCCACCTGCTCCCATCACTCGATGCCCGCTGGGCCGAACGGCGGAGGCGGGGGGAGTCGGCGACCCTGGCGGGCAGATGCCCGGGGCCACCGCCAGCGACGGCCCGAGTACGAAGGGTGCGCCCGGGGGATTGCGAGGTGCCCGGAGCCGGACTTGAACCGGCACGGCCCTAAGGCCAGTGAGGTTTAAGCTCACCGTGTCTGCATTCCACCATCCGGGCAAGGCTTCCCGGACCGTCCGAACGGCTTACGGTCGACCCCAGGGCGCAGCCAGAGCCTATCCGGGCCGGTCCCCCGAACAGCCCTGCAACAGACGGAGGTTGTCTGATTTTATTGGCAACTGAGCCTCCATCAGGGCCTTCTACCGGTGGTCGGGACCCTGCCGGGCCCGTGAGCCCGGTTCCTCTCTTCGGTGTGGGATTGACGGAAAATGACCGCCCCTCTCAGGGGTGCTGTCATACCCAAGGAGGACCCCCGGCCGTCCGGGTCACTCCCGGGAGGGCCCCGGGAACCGGAGCAGGGGCTGATGGTTACGGACTCGTCGGCCTGCACGATGGGAACGTCCTTCCGCACGACGTCCCGACAGGAGCCCCGTTCCGTGACCCCCACCTCTTCCGGCGTAAAGACCGCCACCCGCACCACCGCGGTGGCCGCCCGCGCCACGGACCTGACCAAGGTCTACGGCCAGGGCGAGACCCAGGTGGTCGCCCTGGACGGCGTCTCCGTCGAGTTCCGCCGGGCCGAATTCACCGCGATCATGGGCCCCTCGGGCTCCGGCAAGTCGACTCTGATGCACTGCGTCGCGGGTCTGGACTCCATCTCCTCGGGCTCCGCCCGTATCGGTGAGACCGAACTCACGGCGCTGAAGGACAAGCAGCTCACCCGACTGCGCCGCGACAAGATCGGCTTCATCTTCCAGGCCTTCAACCTGCTCCCGACGCTGAACGCGTTGGAGAACATCACGCTGCCGATGGACATTGCGGGCCGTAAGCCCGACAAGGCGTGGCTGAACCAGGTCGTTCAGACGGTGGGGCTGTCGGGGCGGCTGAAGCACCGTCCGACGGAGCTCTCGGGCGGCCAGCAGCAACGGGTGGCCGTGGCTCGCGCACTGGCCGGCCAACCCGAGATCATCTTCGCGGACGAGCCGACCGGAAACCTGGACTCCCGGTCCGGCGCGGAGATACTGGGCTTCCTCCGCAACTCCGTACGCGAACTGGGCCAGACCGTGGTCATGGTGACCCATGACCCGGTCGCCGCCGCCTATGCCGACCGGGTCGTCTTCCTCGCCGACGGCCGGATCGTCGACGAGTTGTACGGACCGAGCGCGGACGCCGTCCTGGACCGTATGCGCGGCTTCGACGCCAAGGGCCGCACCAGCTGAGAGACGGCGGTCCGCCGCCGTCTCTCCGCGCCGGCCCGCCCGTACTCCGCGGCAGGCCGTGCCCGAGACCGGCCCCTTCCGCCCGTACCCGGGGCACGCCGTCGCGCGTACCCCGCGGCGCCGTTGCGCCCCGTGCACCGCGGCAGGCCCGCCGTGCCCGATGCCGGTCCCTCCGCCCCCTGCCTCCGGCCTGCTCTGTCAGGGGCGGGGGCTTCTCCCTCAGGAATCGAGAATGTTCCGAACCGCCCTACGCAATGTGCTCGCCCACAAGGCCCGGCTGTTGATGACCGTGCTCGCCGTCATGCTCGGCGTCGCCTTCGTCTCCGGCACCCTGGTCTTCACCGACACCGTCGGCAACGCCTTCAAGAACAAGTCGGCCAAGAGCTTCGACCACGTCTCCGTGGCCATCCGTTCCCACAGCCCCTCCGGCCCGGACGGCACCGGCCGCGATCAGCCCGAACCCACGCTCACCGACGCCCTGTTGAAGAAGGTCGAAGGCGTACCCGGCGCCCAGTCCGCCACCGGGGTCCTCTCCGGCTTCACGGCCCTCGCCGACAAGGACGGCAAGCTGGTCGGCGAGGGCTGGAGCACCCTCGGCGGCAACTACTACCCGGGCGCCGACGGCAAGGACGACCGCTACACCTTCACCGAGGGACGGGCCCCGAAGGCCGCCGACGAGATCGCCCTGGACAGCAGGACCGCCGGGCGGGCGGGTTACCGGGCCGGTGACACCGCACGGGTGTCGACCGACGGTCCGGTGATGCGGCAGAAGATCACCGGCATCTTCGACACCGACGACGGCAATGTCGTGGCCGGCGGCAGCCTCGTCCTCTTCGACAACGCGACCGCGCGCAAGGTGCTCGTCGAGACGCCCGAGTACGACGAGATCACCGTCAAGGCCGACCCCGGCACCTCCGAGGCGGCGTTGAAGGGCGCCGTCGAGAAGGTCCTGCCGAAGGACACGGAGGCCGTCACCGGCCAGGTCCTGGCGGACGAGCAGGACGACCTCATCGCCGGGCAGACCGAGGCGATGAGCCAGGTGCTCCTCTACTTCGCGGGCATCGCCCTCTTCGTCGGCATCTTCATCATCGCCAACACCTTCACCATGCTGGTCTCCCAGCGCATCAGGGAACTCGCCCTCATCCGCGCCGTGGGTGCCTCCCGCCGCCAGGTGACCCGCTCCGTGCTCATCGAGGCGTTCATCGTCGGTGTGGTCGCGGCCGTGTCCGGCTTTCTGCTGGGCATCGGGGTCGCGGTGGGCCTGCGCTCGCTGCTGAACTCGACCGGGGCCTCGCTGCCCGACGGCCCGCTCGTCATCGCCCCGGGCACCGCGCTGGTCGCGCTGGCCGTCGGACTGCTCGTCACCATGCTCGCCGCCTGGCTGCCGGGCCGGCGCGCCGCCAAGGTGCCGCCGGTCGCGGCGATGAACAGCGTCCACGCCACGCCCACCACCCGCAGCCTGGTGGTCCGCAACACGATCGGCTCGGTCATCACCGCCCTGGGCGCCGCCCTGGTGTTCCTGGGGGCCTCGATGAACGAGGACGGCAACGCGTACATGGCGGGTGGCGCCGCGGTGATGCTCGTCGGTGTCATCGTGCTCACGCCGCTGCTGTCCCGCCCGGTCATCGCGGCCGCGGCCCCGCTGCTGAACCGGTTCGGCGTCGCGGGCAAGCTGGCCCGGCAGAACGCGCTGCGCAACCCGCGCCGTACCGCCTCCACCGCCGCCGCGCTGATGATCGGCCTCACCCTCGTCACCGCGATGACCGTGCTGGCCATCTCGATGCAGAACGCCATCAACAAGATGGCCGTGGACTCGCTGAAGTCCGACTACTCGGTCAGCATGGCCAACTTCACGCCGCTCTCCCCGGATGTGCGCAAGAAGCTGGACGCGCTGCCCGAGGTCGAGACGACCAGCCCGATGCGCGAGGCGTACGGCGAGGTCGGCGACGGCTTCGACCGCATCACGGGTGTCGACCCCCGGACCGTCGGCCGGCTCCTCCGACTGGACTTCAGCAGCGGCTCGTTCGATGCCCTGAAAGGCAAGGGCGCGCTGGTCGACACCACGACGGCCGAGAAGCAGAACCTTCAGGCCGGGGACCCGCTCCCGGTGACGTTCGACGACGGCGGGAAGGACCGGCTGACGGTCGCCGGTGTCTACGAGAGCAACGAAATGATCAACGGTGTGTTCGTCTCCACCGCCGTGGTCGACCCGCACCTCGAGAAGGTCGCGGACCAACAGGTGCTGGTGAAGGTGGAGAACGGCGCCTCGGACAAGGCCGAGCAGAGCATCGTCGAGGCCCTGGGGGAGAACCCCGCGATCCAGATCCAGGACAAGCAGGCCATCAGCGACAAGATCGGCGATCAGATCAATCTGCTGCTCAACATGTTGTACGGGCTGCTCGCCATGGCAGTGCTCATCGCGGTGCTCGGTGTCGTCAACACCCTGGCCATGTCGGTGTTCGAACGGAAGCACGAGATCGGTATGTTGCGGGCCATCGGTCTGGACCGGGCGAAGGTCAAGCGGATGGTCCGGCTGGAGTCGGTCGTGATCTCGCTGTTCGGCGCGGTGCTCGGCATCGGGCTGGGGATCTTCCTGGCCTGGGCGGCGGGCCGGTCCATCGCGGCCAACGTGTCGACGTACTCGATGCGGATCCCGTTCGACCGGATCGCGGTCTTCCTGGTGATGGCAGCCTTGGTCGGAGTCCTCGCCGCGCTCTGGCCGGCCCGCCGGGCCGCCAGGCTCAACGCCCTGGAGGCGATCAAGGCCGAATAGCGTGCGGCCCGCCCCCGGTACGAGGGCCCGGCCCGCGGTCGGCACCGCGGGCCGGGCCTCGTCATGTGTCCCCCGGTCAGCCCCGCCAGTCGCGGCTGCGCAGCGGCAGGCCCGAACCGCCGGAGCCGTCCGTCCGGACCGCGAGGACCTGGTTGACGCCGATGCGGTTGCGTTCGAAGGAGAGTGCCGAGGCGGCCATGTAGAGCTGCCAGACACGGGCCCGGCCGGGCGAGGTGAGACGGACGGCGTCGGCCCAGCCCTCCTCGAGGTTGGCGACCCACCGGCGCAGGGTCAGGGCGTAGTGCTCACGGATCGACTCCAGGTCGCGGACCTCGAACCCCGCATCCTCCAGGAGGGAGACCGTACGGCCCGCCGGTGCCAGCTCGCCGTCCGGGAAGACGTACGCGTCGATGAACTCGTCGACGTGGTAGGCCTCCTCGTCCCGGACGGGGCGGCGGGCGATCTGGTGGTTCAGCAGCCGTCCACCGGGCTTCAGCAGCGCGTACAGGGCGTCGGCGTACTCCCGGTAGCGGGCCGCCCCGACGTGTTCGGCCATCCCGATCGAGGAGATCGCGTCGTACGGCCCGTCGGCCACATGGCGGTAGTCCTGGACGCGGATCTCGACCCGGTCGGTGAGGCCGGCGTCGGCGATCCGCTTGCGGGCGTAGGCGGCCTGTTCGGTGGAGAGGGTGACGCCGACGGCGCGGACGCCGTACTCGCGCGCCGCGTGCAGCACCATCGAGCCCCAGCCGCAGCCGACGTCCAGCAGCCGGTCGTCCGGCTTCAGCGCGAGCTTGCGGCAGATCAGATCGAGCTTGGCCAGCTGGGCGTCCTCGAGGCCGGCACCCTCGTCCCAGTAGGCGCAGGAGTAGACCATGGACGGGCCGAGCACCAGCTCGTAGAAGTCGTTGCCGACGTCGTAGTGGTGGCTGATGGCGGCCTTGTCGCGGCGCGGGCTGTGCAGCACACCGCTGCGGCGGCGCACCTCCTCGCGGGGCGGGGGCGGCGGGAGGCCGGGCCCCGCGAGGGCGAGGAACTCCCGTGCCGCGGCGCGCAGTCCGGGGTCGCGGAGAGCGGCGATACGGCTGAGGGCGGACTGGCCGCCGCCGGTGCCGGTGTCGCGCTCCCAGAGGATGCCCGCCAGCCGGTCGAGCGCCTCGTAGAGATCTCCGTCGAACTCGATCTCACCGCTGACCCAGGCGCGGACCAGGCCCAGTTCGCCCGGCCGCCACAGCATACGGCGCAGGGCGCGGCGATGGCGTACGACGAGGGTGGGGGCATCCGGGGGGCCCGCCTCACTGCCGTCCCAGGCACGGATACGGACCGGGAGGGGGAATCCGAGCATTTCCTCGGCAAGAGCGCTGAGCCTGGGCGCGGCTTCGGCCATGTCGTACACCTCCATGACGGCGGATCGACGGGGTCCATCGGTTACGTCAACGCCAACGGACTCGCGTCACAGTTCAGTTGCCGCGTAAGAGAACGGTAAAAAACCACCATGTATGCATACGCCGAAAAGCCTCCCCAAAACCCGGAAAGGGCGCCCGCACCACGGATGGCGGGCGCCCTTTCGGGGTTCTGATGTGTGCGACCTGCGTCAGGAGGCCTTGGCCTTCTCCGACGTGTCGCTCGGGGTGGCGCGCTTGGCCGACGCGGCCGAGACCGGGCGGGCGGCCTCGTAGAACTCCTCGCGGGGGTTCTCCATGGCGCCGAGGGAGACGACCTCGCGCTTGAGGAACATCGCCAGGGTCCAGTCGGCGAAGACCCGGATCTTACGGTTCCAGGTCGGCACCGCCATGCCGTGGTAGGTCCGGTGGAAGTACCAGGCGAGCCGGCCCTTGATCTTGATCTTGGCCTTGCCCATCACGACCATGGCGACGCCCTTGTGCAGGCCGAGGCCCGCGACGGCGCCCTTGTTGGCGTGCTGGTAGTCCTTCTGCGGGAAGCCGCGCATCCCGGCGATCACATTGTCGCCGAGGACCCTGGCCTGGCGCAGCGCGTGCTGGGCGTTCGGCGGGCACCAGGCGTTCTCGACACCGGCGGCGCGGGCGGCGAGGTCCGGGACCTGGGCGTTGTCGCCCGCGGACCATATGTAGTCCGTGCCCTTGACCTGCAGGGTCGCTTCGGTGTCCACATGGCCGCGCGGGCCGAGCGGCAGACCGAAGCGGGCCAGCGCCGGGTTGGGCTTGACGCCCGCGGTCCACACGATGGTGCTGGAGTCGACCTCGAGGCCGTTCTTGAGCAGCACATGGCCGTCGACGCAGGACTCCATCGAGGTGTTGAGGTAGACCTCGACACCACGCTTCTGCAGATGCTCCAGGCCCCACTTGCCGAGCTCGGGACCGACCTCCGGGAGGATCTTGTCCGCGGCGTCGACCAGCACGAAGCGCATGTCCTCGCGCTTGACGTTCGGGTAGTACTTCGCGGCGTCGCGGGCCATGTCCTCGACCTCGCCGATGGTCTCCGCGCCGGCGAAGCCACCGCCGACGAAGACGAACGTCAGGGCCTTGCGGCGGACGTTCTCATCGGTTGTCGAGTCGGCCTTGTCGAGCTGCTCGAGGACGTGGTTGCGCAGACCGATGGCCTCCTCCACACCCTTCATACCGATGCCCTGCTCGGCGAGGCCGGGGATCGGGAAGGTGCGGGAGACAGCGCCGAGAGCCACCACCAGATAGTCGAACGGCAGCTCGTAGGCCTCGCCGACGAGCGGTGTGATGGTGGCGACCTTGCGGTCCTGGTCGATGATGGAGACCCTGCCGGTGAGGACCTCCGCCTTCGGGAGCACGCGTCGCAGGGGGACAACGACGTGTCGCGGGGAGATGCTGCCGGCGGCAGCTTCGGGGAGGAAGGGCTGGTACGTCATGTACGAGCGCGGGTCGACGACCGTGACGGTCGCCTCGCCGTGCCGCATCTTCTTGAGGATGCGGCGCGCCGCGTACAGGCCTACGTACCCACCGCCTACAACGAGGATCCTGGGACGCTCCGTGGTGCTCATGATTCGAGTATCCAGCACCCCCCAGGGGGGTGCTCGTGAGCCCCTTCACAAGCTCCTCCGACCCCTCTGCTACACTCCGCCGCCGCAGTGACCGAGGCCATAGCGCCGACGGGAACCAGCATGTAAGGAACGTGGTTGAGCACCGCCCTGAACTGGCCTTGTTCCGCTCACCACCCGTGGACGACCGACACCGGCCACACCGGCGTAACACAGCCGGGAGGGCCCACGACCCCGTGGGACGGGGGCGGGCAGGCCACTTATCCATGGTTTACGAGCCACAAGGGCGTCCCTTGGGCCACTTTTTCATGTGAAGAGTTTCACGAAGTTTCTCGGGCGGCCCCCTCAGGCCACGCTCCAGGCGATGCCGTCGAGGATGTCGTGCTCGCTCACCACCACGTCCGGGGCCCCGGTCCGCTCCATGATCGAGAGCAGTACGAGCGCCCCGGCCGCGATCACGTCCACCCGGCCCGGGTGCATCACAGGGATCGCGGCGCGCTCCGCGTGCGTCGAGGTCAGCAGGGTGCCGGTGATCTCCCGGACCTGCTCCAGGGGGATCCGCGCGTGGTGGATGGCGGCCGGGTCGTACTTCTCCAGGCCCAGCGCGATGGCCGCGACCGTGGTGACGGAGCCGGCCAGCCCGACGAGCGTACGGGCCTCGTGCAGCGGCACCGTCTCCTCGACGAGGTCCAGGGCGGCGGCGATATCGGCCTTTATCGCGGTGATCTGACCCAGCGTCGGAGGATCGCCGACCTGCCCGTCCTGGACGAGGTGGCGCTCCGTCATCCGCACACAGCCGATGTCGACGGAGCGCGCGGCGCGTACCTCGTCGTCCCCGACGACGAACTCGGTCGAGCCCCCGCCGATGTCCACCACCAGATACGGCTTCTCGAAGGAGGGCTTGCCGCCGTTCTCCCGTGCGGTCAGCTCCTTGGTGGCCCCGGTGAAGGAGAACTCGGCCTCCTGGTCGCCGGTGATCACCTCGGGTTCCACCCCCAGGATCCCGACCACGCCGCGGACGAAGTCCTCCCGGTTCTCCGCGTCCCGGGAGGCGGATGTGGCGACGAAGCGAAGATGCCGGGCGCCGAACTCGCGGATCACCCCGGCGTACTCACGGCATGCGGCGAACGTCCGCTCCAGAGCCTCGGGCGCCAGCCGCCCCGTACGGTCCACGTCCTGGCCGAGCCGGACGATCCTCATCCGGCGGTCGAGCTCCTTGAGGTCCCCGGTCTCCGGATCGGCGTCCGCGACGAGGAGCCGGATGGAGTTCGTACCGCAGTCGATGGCGGCGACCCTCGTCATCGCTTCTCCTCCCCCGGAGCCCCGGACGATTCCACGGCCGGCGGAGCGCTGACACACGGGCCCTTGTTCCACCACGGCGGCAGCATCGCGATGGCCTCGTCGCCGAGCGGGTTCACCCCGGGCCCCGCGGCCAAGGAGTGGGCGACCAGCACATGCAGGCACTTCACCCGGTCGGGCATCCCGCCCGCGCTGGGGAAGCCCTGGAGCACCTCGATCTCGTCACGGCGCCGGATGTAGTCCTCGTGCGCGGCCCGGTACGCGGCGGCCAGCTCCGGGTCCTCGGCGAGCCGGGCCGTCATCTCCCTCATGACGCCGTCGGCCTCCAGGGTCCCGATCGCGGAGGCGGCGCGCGGGCAGGTCAGGTAGTACAGCGTCGGGAAGGGCGTGCCGTCCTCCAGCCGCGGCGCGGTCTCCACCACGTCGGGCAGCCCGCACGGGCAGCGGTGCGCGATGGCCCGCAGTCCGCGGGGGACGCGGCCGAGCTGCTCGCCGATCGCCGCGATGTCGGCGTCGGAGGGCGGGGTGGGTTCGGTCGTGGGAGGGGGCGTTTCCATGCCTGCGCAGATCTCTTCGGTCGGTTCGGATCGGGCTCAGCGTCGTGCGTCGGCGCGGTCGACACCGTCCCAGAGGGTGGTGTACCAGGGGCGCTCGGCCGCGCTCTCGTCGTGCCGGCGGGTGGCGTCGCCTCCGGTGCCGTGGACCACGGTGTAGCCGGTCTCCCCGGGGCGTACGTAGTGCAGATGCTCACGGGCCTGCCGCTCTACGTACGCCGGGTCCTGCCAGCGGGCCTTCTCGTCGCGCAGCCTCTCGACCTCCTCGCGCGCCCGTTCGGCCCGGCGCTGCTGCTCGGCGATCTCCGAGCGCTGTGAGACGAACTGCCGCATGGGGTAGGCGAGGGCGACGACGAGTGAACAGACCACGAGCGCGAGCAGCGCCGCACGGCCCGTGAGCCGGCTGCGGCGCTGGGGCCTGGCACGCGAACTGGCCCGGTAGACCCGGGCGGCCTGCTCGCCGAGGGCTTTGAGCCTGGTCGCGGTGGAGAAACGCTCCCGCTCTCCGGCCACGTCGCCTCCCCTGTCGCTTCCGTATCGCTTCCGGTGACGTTCCGGTCAACGTTCACGTACGTACGTACGTCCCCGGCCACGGTACGGGACCGGGCGCGGGGACGTACGGATGCCGGGCGCGGCGGACTCGCCGGCCCGCCGGACCGGCTCGTTCTACTGGGAGCGGAACCGCGGGAAGGCGGAGCGGCCCGCGTAGACCGCGGCGTCGTCGAGGATCTCCTCGATGCGCAGCAGCTGGTTGTACTTGGCGACGCGCTCGGAGCGGGCCGGGGCGCCGGTCTTGATCTGACCGCAGTTGGTGGCTACGGCCAGGTCGGCGATGGTGACGTCCTCGGTCTCGCCGGAGCGGTGGGACATCATGCACTTGTAGCCGTTGCGCTGGGCCAGCTCGACCGCGTCGAGGGTCTCGGTCAGGGAACCGATCTGGTTGACCTTCACCAGCAGGGCGTTCGCGGTGTCGTTCTCGATACCGCGGGCCAGGCGCTCGGGGTTGGTGACGAACAGGTCGTCGCCGACCAGCTGGACCTTGTCACCGAGCTGCTCGGTGATGGTCTTCCAGCCGTCCCAGTCCTCCTCGTTCAGCGGGTCCTCGATGGAGACCAGCGGGTACGCCTCGACCAGCTCGGCGTAGTAGGCAGTCATCTCGGAGGCGGAGAGGGACTTGCCCTCGAACGCGTACACGCCGTCCTTGTGGAACTCGGTGGCGGCGACGTCGAGCGCGAGCGCGATGTCCTGGCCGGGGGTGTAGCCGGCCTTCTTGATGGCCTCGACGATGAGGTCGAGCGCCTCGCGGTTGGAGTCCAGGTTCGGGGCGAAGCCGCCCTCGTCGCCGAGGCCGGTGGACAGGCCCCGCTCCTTCAGCACGGACTTCAGGGTGTGGTAGACCTCGGCACCCCAGCGCAGGGCCTCGGAGAAGGACTCCGCGCCGATCGGGGCGATCATGAACTCCTGGATGTCCACGTTGGAGTCGGCGTGCGAGCCGCCGTTGAGGATGTTCATCATCGGGACCGGCAGCAGGTGGGCGTTCGGGCCGCCGAGGTAGCGGAAGAGTGGCAGGTCGGACGCCTCGGAGGCGGCGTGCGCGACGGCGAGCGAGACGCCGAGGATGGCGTTGGCGCCGAGCGAGGACTTGTCCGGCGTGGCGTCCAGGTCGAACATCGCCTGGTCGATCAGCCGCTGCTCGGTGGCGTCGTAGCCGACGAGCTCCGGGCCGATCTGCTCGATCACGGCGAGGACGGCCTTCTCGACACCCTTGCCGCCGTAGCGGCCCTTGTCACCGTCGCGGAGCTCGAGGGCCTCGAACGCACCGGTGGAGGCACCGGAGGGAACCGCAGCACGGCCGGTGCTGCCGTCGTCGAGGCCGACCTCGACCTCGACCGTGGGGTTGCCTCGCGAGTCGAGGATTTCCCGGGCTACGACGACGTCGATGGACGGCACGAGCATCTCCTTCTGGGTATGACGCATATACGCAGTGTCTCGTTGGCGCTGCGGCATGAGCCTAACCGCACCGGCGCCCTCGGCCGGCCTCCTGCTCGCCCGCCGAGACGAAAAGGCCCCCAAAGGCCAGCAAAGCAGG